>NZ_JNXJ01000007.1:0-175196 GCF_000716625.1 Streptomyces bikiniensis
CTCCGGGCTTTTCCCTTCGGTCTTGCGTCTCCGACTCTATCAGATCTTTCCGACCCGATTTCCTCGGTGCTTTCCGGTCCCTTTCGCTTTCGCTCCGGGGGCCTTTCGGCGTTTCCGACTTTATCAGAAGTTCTGAGTCGGATTTCCCGCCTCCCGTTCGGCCTTCCGGGCGCACGTCGGCGCCGGGGCTTCCCGTTCTGGCGGAGCCGTAAACGTACTGGAGCGGGGCGCCCCGATGCAAATCGAGGGGCCCCGCTCAAGTAACGCGCTGGTCAGGCCTGTCAGACCTCCACGACGACCGGGAGGATCATCGGGCGCCGGCGGTAGGTGTCGGAGACCCACTTGCCGACCGTGCGGCGGATCAGCTGCTGGAGCTGGTGGGCGTCGACGACGCCGTCCTGGAAGGACTTGTTGAGCGCCTGGTCGATCTTCGGGAGCACCGCGTCGAAGGCGGAGTCCTCGATGCCGGAGCCGCGGGCGTGGACGTTCGGTCCGCCGACGATCTTGCCGGTGGAGGAGTCGACCACGACGAAGACCGAGATGATGCCCTCCTCGCCGAGGATCCGGCGGTCCTTGAGGGAGGACTCGGTGACGTCGCCGACCGAGAGGCCGTCGACGTACACGTAACCCGCCTGGACCTTGCCGGTGATCCGGGCGCGGCCGTCGACCAGGTCGACCACGACGCCGTCCTCGGCGATGACGATGTGGTCCTTGGGGATGCCCGTCATCGCGCCGAGCTCGGCGTTGGCGCGCAGGTGGCGCCATTCGCCGTGGACCGGCATGAGGTTCCTGGGCCGGCAGATGTTGTAGAAGTACAGCAGCTCGCCGGCCGAGGCGTGGCCCGAGACGTGGACCTTGGCGTTGCCCTTGTGGACGACGTTCGCGCCCCAGCGGGTCAGGCCGTTGATCACGCGGTAGACCGCGTTCTCGTTGCCCGGGATCAGGGAGGACGCCAGGATCACGGTGTCGCCGGGGACGATCCGGATCTGGTGGTCGCGGTTGGCCATGCGGGACAGGGCCGCCATCGGCTCGCCCTGGGAACCCGTGCAGACGAGCACGACCTCGTCGTCCGGCAGGTCGTCGAGGGTCTTCACGTCCACGACGAGGCCGGCCGGGACCCGGAGGTAGCCCAGGTCGCGGGCGATGCCCATGTTGCGGACCATCGAGCGGCCGACGAAGGCGACCCGGCGCCCGTACTCGTGGGCGGCGTCGAGGATCTGCTGGATGCGGTGCACGTGGCTGGCGAAGCTGGCCACGATGATGCGCTTCGGGGCGTTCGCGAAGACGGTCCGGAGGACATTGGAGATGTCCCGCTCCGGCGGGACGAAGCCCGGGACCTCGGCGTTCGTGGAGTCGGAGAGCAGGAGGTCGATGCCCTCCTCGCTGAGCCGCGCGAACGCGTGCAGGTCGGTGAGGCGCCCGTCCAGCGGCAGCTGGTCCATCTTGAAGTCGCCGGTGGCGACGACCATGCCCGCGGGGGTGCGGACCGCGACGGCGAGCGCGTCCGGGATGGAGTGGTTGACCGCGACGAACTCGCAGTCGAACGCGCCCAGGACCTCCCGGTCGCCCTCCTTCACCTCAAGGGTGTAGGGGCGGATGCGGTGCTCCTGGAGCTTGGCCTCGATCAGGGCGAGGGTCAGCTTGGAGCCGATCAGCGGGATGTCCGGCTTGAGCCGGAGCAGGTAGGGGACGGCACCGATGTGGTCCTCGTGGCCGTGCGTGAGCACGATGCCCTCGATGTCGTCGAGGCGGTCCCGGATGATGGTGAAGTCCGGGAGGATCAGGTCGATGCCGGGCTGCTCCTCCTCGGGGAAGAGGACGCCGCAGTCGACGATGAGCAGGCGGCCGTCGAATTCGAAGACCGTCATGTTGCGGCCGATCTCGCCGAGGCCGCCGAGCGGGATGACGCGCAGGGCGCCCTTGGGCAGCTTCGGCGGGGCGCCGAGTTCGGGATGCGGATGACTCAAAAGACTCTCCTCACCACGCGCGCCACGTACCCCCTGGCACGTGGCGCGCATGACAATCGTGCACTTGCTGTTGTGGGTTTTCAGTTGTCGAACGTCTTCAGTTGTCGAGACCTTGTTCAGTTGTGAAGTCCGTTGTCAGAGTTCTACCCCGCCGACGGCCAGATCGACCTTGAGCTGGTCCGTCTCCTGGGGGGAGAGTTCCACGAGCGGCAGCCGGAGCGGTCCTGCCGGAAGCCCCTGGAGGGCGAGGGCGGCCTTGGTGGTCATGACGCCCTGGGTGCGGAACATGCCGGTGTAGACCGGGAGCAGCTTCTGGTGGATCTCGGTGGCCTTCTGGACCTCGCCGCCCAGGTGGGCTTCGAGGAGGGCGCGGAGCTCCGGGGTCACGACGTGGCCCACGACGGAGACGAAGCCGCAGGCGCCCACGGAGAGCAGCGGCAGGTTGAGCATGTCGTCGCCGGAGTACCAGGCGAGGCCGGAGCGGGCGATGGCCCAGCTCGCGCGGCCGAGGTCGCCCTTGGCGTCCTTGTTGGCCACGACGCGCGGGTGCTCGGCGAGGCGGACGATCGTCTCGGTGTCGATCGGGACGCCGCTGCGGCCGGGGATGTCGTAGAGCATCACCGGGAGGCCGGTGGCGTCGGCGATGGCCGAGAAGTGCCGGTACAGGCCCTCCTGCGGGGGCTTGTTGTAGTACGGCGTGACGGCGAGGAGGCCGTGGGCGCCGTCGCGCTCGGCCGTGCGGGCGAGTTCGATCGAGTGGTGGGTGTCGTTGGTGCCGATGCCGGCGACGACGTGGGCGCGGTCGCCGACGGCCTCCAGGACCGCTCGTACCAGCTCCGATTTCTCCGCGTCGCTGGTGGTGGGGGACTCGCCGGTGGTCCCGTTGATGACGAGGCCGTCGTTGCCCGCGTCCACCAGGTGGGTGGCGAGCCGCTGGGCGCCGTCGAGGTCGAGTGCGCCGTCCGCCGTGAAGGGCGTGACCATGGCGGTGAGGACCCGCCCGAAGGGGGTCTGCGGAGTGGAGATCGGAGCCATGGGTAACACGCTACTCGCTGCTCAGCGCCGGGTGTCCCCCTGGGGGACGGGAGAAAGGGAGCCCGGCGCTGCCTGCTCGGGGGTTCAGACAGCGCCGGGTCCGTTTGATCAGCCTAGATGAACTTCGTGAAACGTCGCAATACGGACACTTCGCGTCACGAGTCGGACATGTGTGCCCCACGGACGTGCGCTACGGGGCCACGCGCCCGTTCTTGTTGAAGGCGGCGTGGGTCAGCGGCATCAGCCGGGCCCAGTGCTCCTCCATCTTCTCGCCGACCATCTCGATCTCCCGCTGCGGGAAGGACGGGACGGCGGCCAGCTCGTGCTGGGTGCGCAGGCCCAGGAAGTGCATGAGCGAGCGCGCGTTGCAGGTGGCGTACATCGAGGAGAAGAGGCCGACCGGAAGGACCGAACGGGCGACCTCGCGGGCGACACCGGCGGCCAGCATCTCCTGGTACGTCTCGTAGGCCTTCCGGTACGAGTCCTCCATCGTGCGGGTGACCAGGTCGTGCTGCTCCCGGGTGCCCTCGACGAAGACGTACTTGCCGGGGCGGCCCTCCTGGACGAGCTTGCGGGAGGCGTCGGGGACGTAGAAGACCGGCTGGAGCTCCCTGTAGCGGCCCGACTCCTCGTTGTACGACCAGCCCACGCGGTGCCGCATGAACTCGCGGAACACGAAGATGGGGGCGCTGACGAAGAAGGTCATCGAGTTGTGCTCGAACGGGCTGCCGTGGCGGTCGCGCATCAAGAAGTTGATGAGGCCCTTCGAGCGCTCCGGGTCCTTCTGGAGCTCTTCGAGGGACTGCTCGCCCGCCGTGGAGACCCGGGCGGCCCACAGGACGTCGGAGTCGGCCGCCGCGCTCTTGACCAGGTCGACGGTGACGTCGCTCCGGAAGTCGATCTTCACGTTCTCGGTGGGGCTGTCGCTCACCAGCGGTCCTTCCAGTCGGGGTGCAGCCGCCCACTTTAACGAGGGGCCGAGGGCAGATCCGCCGCAGGTCGGACCCCCTCCTACCGGAGGACTACATTCGGCCGGTTTGGTGAAATCCTTGACGAAAACGGGCACCGAAAGACCGGTTCTGTCGTCTGTACCTGTGAAGCACGACGACACACGAGTGCGTCGACACACGAGTGCGACGACCCGAGGAGAGTGGACCTGATGCTGCGCCGGCGAGAGCCCGTACCGTTCGCGTTCGTCGCGGAGGCCGACAGCTTTCGCAGTAACGTCACTCCACCGCCCCGGGAGCGCCTCAACGCCTCGCAGCTCGTGGGCCGCACCCTGCTCGGACTGACCGTCGTGGCCGGTCTCGTCGGGTCGCTGGTCCTCGGGATGCCCTCGCTCCAGTCGGGCGACTCGGCCACTCGTCAGCAGCAGTCCGAGGCCTCCGACAACCGCTGAGGTAGCCTCACCGGGCATCGCCCCTTCGAGCGTGCTTGTGAGTGAGGATCTGTCGTGCCCCTGCCCTTTCTGACGGCCGACCGTGCTTTTGACGCGAACGACCAGGTCGCCCTGCCGTTCGACGACCACGACCAGTGGCGTCGTCCGTACCGGCCGGGGTCCTGGCGGGTCGGGGCGGCGGCGCTTTCGCTGCTGCTCGCCTCCTTCGTCCTCCTCGCCGCGGTGATCATCGCCGCGGCGGGCTCCGTCGGCGGCGCGGCCGTCACCTTCGGCATCGCCGGGGGCGTCATCGCGGCCACCCTGCGGGCGCTGCGGATGGGCACCTGGGTGAGCCGGGCCGGGGTGCGCCGCGTGGGCTTCCTCTCGACCGTCACCGTGCCGTGGGCCAAGGTGACCTCCGTGCGGACCGTCCAGCAGCCGGTGCGCTGGCTGGGGCTTCCCCGCACCGTCCAGGGCCAGGCCCTGGTGCTCGGCCGGCAGGGCGGTGAGCAGCTGGTGCTGCTCACCGACCACAGCGCCGACTTCCTCTCCCGGGTCGAGGCCTTCGACCGGGCGGCCGACACGGTCGAGGCCTGGAACGCCGAGTACGGCACGGCCCCGGTCGCCGCTACGCGCTGACCGGGCGCCCCTCGTGGAGCGCGATGGCCCGCTGCATCGCCTTGCGGGCCCTGGGGGTGTCGCGGGCGTCGTGGTAGGCGACCGCGAGCCGGAACCAGCAGCGCCAGTCCTCGGGCGAGTCCTCCGTCTCGGCCTTGCGCCGGGCGAAGACCTCGTCGGCCGAGTCGCGGTCGATCCGGCCGCCCGCCGTGCGCTTCAGCTCGTCGACGGGCAGACCGCCCTCCGCCTCCAGCTCGGCGGCGAGGCGGTTCGCCCGGCGCGCGAAGCGGGTGTTCTTCCAGAGGAACCAGCCGCCGACCAGGGGCAGCAGGAACGCCACCGCGCCCATGCCCATGGCGGCCGGTTCGCCCGTGAGGAGCAGCAGGACGCCCTCCATCGCCACCACGCCGAAGACGAGCACGAGCACGGTGGCGAGGAAGACGTACGTGATCTTTCCGCCCATGGCCGTCAGCCCAGGTCCAGGAAGTGCTCCAGGCCGAAGGTGAGGCCGGGGGCGGCGGTCACGCGACGGGCGCCGAGCAGGATGCCCGGCATGAAGCTGGAGTGGTGGAGGGAGTCGTGCCGGACGGTGAGGGTCTCGCCCTCGCCGCCGAGCAGCACCTCCTGGTGGGCGAGGAGCCCGCGCAGGCGCACGGCGTGCACCGGGACGCCGTCGACGTCGGCGCCGCGCGCGCCGTCCAGGGCCGTGGTCGTGGCGTCGGGCTGCGGGGCGCAGCCTGCCTTCGACCGGGCCTCGGCGATCAGCTGGGCGGTGCGGGTGGCGGTGCCCGAGGGGGCGTCCACCTTGTTCGGGTGGTGCAGCTCGACGACCTCGACCGACTCGAAGTACGGGGCCGCGAGCTGGGCGAACCTCATGGTGAGGACCGCGCCGATGGAGAAGTTCGGGGCGATGAGGACGCCGGTCCCCGGCGAGGCGTCGAGCCGGGTCCGCAGCCGCGCGAGGCGCTCCTCGGTCCAGCCGGTGGTGCCGACGACCGCGTGGATGCCGTGGCCCAGGCAGAACTCGAGGTTCTCCATCACCGAGTCGGGCGTGGTCAGCTCGACCACGACCTGGGCGTCCGCCTCGACGAGCTTCGACAGCTCGTCGCCGCGGCCGAGAGCCGCGACCAGTTCCATGTCCTCGGCGGCCTCGACGGCCCGGACCGCTTCGGAGCCGATGCGGCCCCGTGCTCCGAGGACCGCCACGCGCAGCTTGCTCATTGCTCTTCCTTAAGGGGGACTCGTGGGTCAGGAGACCGCTCGCTGGAGGCGGTCGGCCTGCTTGTCCTTCAGCGGGCCGATCACCGAGAGCGAGGGCCGCTGCTCCAGTACATCGCGGGCGACCTCCCGGACCTCGTCCGGGGTGACGGCGGCTATCCGGGCCAGCATGTCGTCGACCGACATCTGGCTGCCCCAGCACAGCTCGCTCTTGCCGATGCGGTTCATCAGGGCGCCGGTGTCCTCCAGGCCGAGCACCGTGGAACCGGAGAGCTGGCCGACGGCACGGCGGATCTCCTCGTCCGTGAGGCCGTCGGAGGCGACCTTGTGGAGCTCTTCCCGGCAGATCTTCAGGACGTCGTGGACCTGGCCGGGCCGGCAGCCCGCGTACACCCCGAAGAGGCCGCAGTCGGCGAAGCCCGAGGTGTACGAGTACACGCTGTAGGCCAGGCCGCGCTTCTCGCGGACCTCCTGGAAGAGGCGGGAGGACATGCCGCCGCCGAGGGCGGTGTTCAGCACGCCGAGGGCCCAGCGGCGCTCGTCGGTGCGGGCCAGGCCCGGCATGCCCAGGACCACGTGGGCCTGCTCGGTCCTGCGGTTCAGGAGCTCGACGCGGCCCGCCGCGCGCAGGGTGCGGCGGCCGTCGCGGGGGGCGACGGGGACGGCGTCGGTGTGCCCGAGGGCGCCGGCCTTCTCGAAGGCGCGGCGGACCTGGCGCACCACCGTGGCGTGGTCGACGTTGCCGGCGGCGGCGACGACCAGGTGGGTCGGGTCGTAGTGCTTCTTGTAGAAGCGGGCGATCTGGCTCCGGGTGAGCGCGTTAACGGTGTCGACGGTGCCGAGGACCGGGCGGCCCAGCGGGGTGTCGCCGAACATCGTCTGCGCGAACAGCTCGTGCACGACGTCGCCGGGGTCGTCCTCGGTCATCGCGATCTCTTCGAGGATGACGCCGCGTTCGGCGTCCACGTCCTCGTCGAGGATGAGCGAGCCGGTGAGCATGTCGCAGACGACGTCGATCGCGAGCGGCAGGTCGGTGTCGAGGACCCGGGCGTAGTAGCAGGTGTACTCCTTCGCCGTGAAGGCGTTCATCTCGCCGCCGACCGCGTCGATCGCGGCGGAGATGTCGAGGGCGGACCGCTTGCGGGTGCCCTTGAAGAGGAGGTGCTCCAGGTAGTGGGTGGCGCCGTTGAGTGCCGGGGTCTCGTCGCGGGAGCCGACGTGCGCCCAGATGCCGAAGGTGGCGGAGCGCACGGAGGGGAGGGTCTCGGTGACGATGCGGAGGCCGCCGGGGAGGGTCGTGCGGCGGACCGTGCCGATGCCGTCCTTGCCCGGGAGAAGCGTTTGGGTACGGGCGACGGCCCGCCCCTCCGAAGAGGGGCGGGCCGTCGCGCGGGGACTACGGGACGTCACTTGGCGGCGTCGTCCTTCTCGCCCTCGGCGTCCTCGTCCGCGATCACGGGGATCAGGGAGAGCTTGCCGCGCTGGTCGATCTCGGCGATCTCGACCTGGACCTTGGAGCCGATCGCGAGCACGTCCTCGACGTTCTCCACGCGCTTGCCGCCGGCGAGCTTGCGGATCTGCGAGATGTGCAGCAGGCCGTCCTTGCCCGGGAGCAGGGAGACGAAGGCACCGAAGGTGGTGGTCTTGACGACCGTGCCCAGGTAGCGCTCGCCGACCTCCGGCATGGTCGGGTTGGCGATGCCGTTGATCGTGGCGCGGGCGGCCTCGGCGGCCGGACCGTCGGCGGCACCGATGTAGATGGTGCCGTCGTCCTCGATCGTGATCTCGGCGCCGGTGTCCTCCTGGATCTGGTTGATCATCTTGCCCTTGGGGCCGATGACCTCGCCGATCTTGTCCACGGGGATCTTGACGGTGATGATCCGCGGGGCGTTGGGGGACATCTCGTCCGGGGTGTCGATCGCTTCCATCATCACGTCGAGGATGTGGAGGCGGGCGTCGCGGGCCTGCTTGAGGGCCGCGGCCAGGACGGAGGCCGGGATGCCGTCCAGCTTGGTGTCGAGCTGGAGGGCGGTGACGAAGTCCTTCGTACCGGCGACCTTGAAGTCCATGTCGCCGAAGGCGTCCTCCGCACCGAGGATGTCGGTGAGGGCGACGTAGTGCGTCTGGCCGTCGATCTCCTCGGAGATCAGGCCCATGGCGATGCCGGCGACGGGGGCCTTGAGGGGCACACCGGCGTTCAGCAGCGACATGGTGGAGGCGCAGACCGAGCCCATGGACGTCGAGCCGTTGGAGCCGAGGGCCTCGGACACCTGGCGGATCGCGTAGGGGAACTCCTCGCGGGTCGGGAGGACCGGCACGAGGGCGCGCTCGGCGAGGGCGCCGTGGCCGATCTCGCGGCGCTTGGGCGAGCCCACGCGGCCGGTCTCGCCGACGGAGTACGGCGGGAAGTTGTAGTTGTGCATGTAGCGCTTGCGGGTCACCGGGGAGAGGGTGTCCAGCTGCTGCTCCATGCGGAGCATGTTGAGGGTGGTGACGCCCAGGATCTGGGTCTCGCCGCGCTCGAACAGGGCGGAGCCGTGCACGCGCGGGATGGCCTCGACCTCGGCGGCGAGCGTACGGATGTCCGTGATGCCGCGGCCGTCGATGCGGACCTTGTCCTTGATGATGCGCTCGCGGACCAGCTTCTTGGTCAGCGCGCGGTAGGCGCCCGAGATCTCCTTCTCGCGGCCCTCGAAGGCCGGGAGGAGCTTCTCGGCGGCGAGTTCCTTGATGCGGTCGAGCTCGGCCTCGCGCTCCTGCTTGCCGGCGATGGTGAGTGCCTGGGCGAGCTCGCCCTTGACGGCGGCGGAGAGCGCCTCCAGGACGTCGTCCTGGTAGTCGAGGAAGACCGGGAACTCGCCGGTGGGCTTGGCGGCCTTGGCGGCGAGGTCCGACTGGGCCTTGCAGAGGACCTTGATGAAGGGCTTCGCGGCCTCGAGACCGGCGGCGACGACCTCCTCGGTCGGCGCCTCGGCGCCGACCTTGACCAGCTGGATGGTCTTCTCGGTGGCCTCGGCCTCGACCATCATGATCGCGACGTCGCCGTCCTCCAGGACGCGGCCGGCGACGACCATGTCGAAGACGGCGTCCTCGAGCTCGGTGTGCGTCGGGAACGCGACCCACTGGCCCTTGATCAGGGCGACGCGGGTGCCGCCGATGGGGCCGGAGAAGGGCAGGCCGGCGAGCTGCGTGGAGCAGGAGGCGGCGTTGATGGCGACCACGTCGTACAGGTGGTCGGGGTTGAGCGCCATGATCGTCTCGACGATCTGGATCTCGTTGCGCAGGCCCTTTTTGAAGGAGGGGCGCAGCGGGCGGTCGATCAGGCGACAGGTGAGGACGGCGTCCTCGGAGGGGCGGCCCTCCCGGCGGAAGAAGGAGCCGGGGATCTTGCCGGCCGCGTACATCCGCTCCTCGACGTCCACCGTCAGGGGGAAGAAGTCGAGCTGGTCCTTGGGGCGCTTCGATGCGGTGGTCGCCGAGAGGACCATCGTGTCGTCGTCCAGGTAGGCGACGGCGGAGCCGGCGGCCTGCTTGGCGAGGCGGCCGGTCTCGAAGCGGATGGTGCGGGTGCCGAAGGCTCCGTTGTCGATGACGGCCTCGGCGTAGTGGGTCTCGTTCTCCACTATGGGGTTCTCCTACGTGTTCGTCTTTGCGTCCGGGGCCCGTGTGGCCGGGGACGGTGTGCGACGGCGGCGGAGAAGCTCGGAGGGCGGGCCGGTCTTCGATCGAAGCACCCGGGGTTTCGGTTCCGGGGGCCACTACCGAGGACCGGCGGCTGGCCGGCGGCTTCTCGCTCGTCGTTATGGGGTTGTGGCTACCAGACTAAATGTCCGGGCGCACTTCGCGCACGTACGGCGGTCCGTACGGCACGTGTGCGACAGCCCGTACGACGATCCGCACGGCAGTCCGTACGGGCGTACGTACGGCGAAGGGAGCGGCCCCCGGCAGTGGGAACCGCTCCCTTCACGGCGTCTTACTTGGCACCGCCGGCCGCACCGCGGCGGATGCCGAGGCGGTCGACCAGCGTACGGAAGCGCTGGATGTCCTTCTTGGCCAGGTACTGCAGCAGGCGGCGGCGCTGGCCGACCAGGATCAGCAGACCACGGCGGGAGTGGTGGTCGTGCTTGTGCTGCTTGAGGTGCTCGGTCAGGTCCGAGATGCGACGGGACAGCATCGCGACCTGGACCTCGGGGGAGCCGGTGTCGCCCTCCTTGGTGCCGAACTCGGCCATGATCTGCTTCTTGACGGCGGCGTCGAGAGCCACGCGGATCTCCTCTTGGTTCACGCGCCCGCGAGTGCCCCTGGTCTTGGTCTCAGGGGAAGCTTCCGTGACTCGACGGGCGAAGGTCCGATGGGCGCAGCTTCCAGAGGCTTCGAGGGCTTCCGGAAGCGCGTACACAAACGGCCGTCACACAGCGTACCAGGGCTCGGGAGGTCGCCGTCCGGCACCCCGGCCCGGGAGCTCCGGCGCCCCGGCTCAGGACGTCAGCGCCCGGACGGAGTGGTAGACGTCGAAGACCGCCAGGCAGAGCGGCAGCAGGGTGAGCAGGACGAAGGTCTCGGCGATCTCCAGGAAGCGGCCCCAGAAGGGGGTGACGCCCTTGCGCGGGACGATCAGGCCGATGGCGGTGATCAGCGCGGCGACGCCCGCGACGGCGGCGGAGAGCCAGACCGTACGGATGTCCAGGCCCGTGCCGTCGCCCTTGAGGGCCTCCTGGATCAGCTCCGCGGGCGGGTTGAGGCAGAGGCCGAGGCCGAGGAGCACCAGGGCGCCGAGGCCGGCCCCGAGGGCGCAGCCGACCTGCGCGGTGTAGCGGAAGAGGTGGGCGCGCATCAGCATGGCGACGCCGGTGGCGAGCGCCAGGAGCTGCCCCCAGACGTTCTCGGAGAAGCCGAGGACGGCCGCGGCGCCGACGGCGACGAGGGCGCAGCCGCCGACGAGGCCGACCAGGAGCTCGTGGCCGCGGCGGGCCTGCGCGGCGATGCGGGCGGCGTCCACCGGACCCTGGGGCTCGGCCTCGGTGCCGTAGCCGCCGACGCCGGTCCTGGGCGGGTCGAAGCCGATGGGGAGCCGGGCGAACCGGGTGGAGAGTCCGGGCAGGAAGGCGAGGGCGCCGACGGCGAGGGGTGCGCAGACGGCGGCGGTCTCGGACGGCGTCAGGCCGGTCAGGATGGCCGTGAAGACGACGAGGAGGCCGATGGCCGAGGCGAGGACGAACGCGACGAACGGGCCGTCGCCGCCCGGGGAGACGATCGTCAGGATCACGGCGAGGACGAGGACGGCGGCGCAGGCGAGGAGGAACTGGAGCCTGCCGATGCCCTGCCCCGCCGCCAGGGGCAGCAGTCCGGAGCCGGCGACGGCGGCGTTCGCCAGGGCGCCGATGCCGAGGGCGACGGCGGAGCCCCGGTCGTCGTACACCCGGGCGCGGACGGCGGCGAGCGCGAGGAGGAGCACGCCGGTGACGGCGGCGAGGATGCCCGGCAGGCCGTGCATGTCGTGCCGGGGGTCGGCCGTCCACAGGACGAACGCGAGCAGGACGAGGAGGACCGAGCCCCCGAGGAGGCCGGCGCCGCGCATCAGCGCGTCGGACCAGAGCGTGCGGTCGCGCGCCACGGCGGAGGCCACGGCGTCCGAGACGTCGTCGAAGACGGCGGGCGGCAGGGACTCGGCGAAGGGGCGCAGCGAGAGCAGTTCGCCGTCGAGGATGCGCTGGGCGGCGAGCGAGCGGCCGCCGTCGAGGACGGTGCCGTCGCGGCGCACCAGGTGGTAGCCGACCGGGGCGCCCGGTGCCGGGGTCTGGCCGGACAGGCGGAGGACCTCCGGGTAGAGGTCCGCGACCGCGACGTCCTCGGGCAGGGCGACGTCGACGCGGCCGTCGGGCGCGACGACCGTGACCCGGCAGAAGCCGGTACCGCCGTGGAACGCGGCGGCGGAGGCCGACTGGCCCGGTCCGCTGGTCGTGGCTGGGGCCGTCATACTCACCTGCTGCTTCCCCTCGTGGTGACACTGGCCGGCAGGCCCGGCGCCGTGCTCCGGGCGTCGTGGAGGCCCGGTGCGGTGCGCTCTGGACGATGCGCTCCGAATGACCCTTTTTTGCGATAGCTCATGGGAGCGCAAAGATTTCGGGCCACCCTACCGCCCGTCCGCGACTCCGTACCAAAGTAAGATCCGTCCCCGCGGATGGATCTCGTCGCCACGGGGGCGCCCAGAGGAACTTTCCGTCCGGCAACGGAAATTGGTGAGCTGTGAGCCAGATCGTCGTCAAGCGCCCACCACGGGCCCTGCCGTCCGAAGTGCCGAGCGAGCAGGTGCAGTTGCAATCACCTCCGGAGCTGCCCAGGGGGCAGCAGGAGGGCGCTCTGATGCAGCTCCTGCCGATGCTCGGCATGGGCGGTTCGGTCGTCTTCTTCTTCATGACCCCGAATCCGATCATGCGGATCATGGGCATGATCATGATCGCCTCGACGGTCGCCATGGCGATCGCGATGCTGGTCCGCTACCGGCGCGGGACGCAGGGTCAGCTCGCCGACATGAGGCGCGACTACCTGAAGTACCTGACACAGACGCGGCGGGCGGTCCTGAGGACCGCCCGCCTCCAGCGTGACGCGCAGTTCTACCTCCACCCGTCGCCCGAGCAGCTGTGGGCGCTGGTCGCCGAGGGCAGCCGGGTCTGGGAGCGGCGCATCGGCGACGACGACTTCGCGCAGGTCCGCGTCGGGCTCGGCAGCCAGCAGCTCGCGACTCCGCTCGTCGCCCCCGAGACCGCCCCCGTGGACGAGCTGGAGCCGCTGACCGCCGGTGCGATGCGGCAGTTCCTCACCGCGCACGGCACCCTGGACGGCCTGCCCATGGCGGTGTCGCTCCGCGCCTTCTACCACCTCACCGTGCACGGGGACGGCGACTCCGCGCGCTCCACCGCGCGCGCCATGATCGGTTCGCTCGCGGCGCTGCACTCCCCCGAGGACCTGGTCGTCGCGGTCGCCGCGGACGCCGGGGCGGCGCCCGCGTGGGAGTGGGCGAAGTGGCTGCCGCACGTGCAGGCCCCGGGTCCCGGGGACGGTGCGGGCAGCCGGCGCCTGATCACCACGGACGCGCGCGAACTGCAGGACATGCTGGACGCCCGCCTCGAAGGGCGCCCCCGCTTCCAGGGCGCGGCCCACCCCCTGCTCGACCACCCGCACCTCGTCGTCGTCCTCGACGGGCAGTCGGTCCCGCAGACCTCGGCGCTCGCCTCCCCCGAGGGCATCCAGGGCGTGACGATCATCGAGGTCGTCCAGGGGCGGACCAACGGGCCCCGCGGCGACCTGTCCGTGACCGTGGAGGG
The DNA here is from genome assembly GCF_000716625.1 of Streptomyces bikiniensis. Taxonomy (NCBI): domain Bacteria; kingdom Bacillati; phylum Actinomycetota; class Actinomycetes; order Kitasatosporales; family Streptomycetaceae; genus Streptomyces; species Streptomyces bikiniensis. The sequence goes on from NZ_JNXJ01000007.1 coordinate 13,542, forward strand.
CGACTCGCTGCGCCTGGAGTCCGGCCACGGGCTGGTGTACGACGGGACGCCCGACCGGCTGGGGCCGGACGCCGCCGAGGCGCTCGCCCGGCAGCTCGCCCCGCTGCGGGTCGCGTCCGGCGCGGACGACGACGAACCGCTGCTCGCCAACCTGGACTTCACCGATCTGCTGAACCTCGGCGACGCGGCGTCGGTCGACGTCGCGCGCACCTGGCGGCCGCGCTCACGCTCGGAGCGGCTGCGGGTGCCGATCGGCGTCGGCGAGGACGGCGTCCCGGTGATGCTCGATCTGAAGGAGGCGGCCCAGGAGGGCATGGGCCCGCACGGCCTGTGCGTGGGCGCGACCGGTTCCGGCAAGTCGGAGCTGCTGCGCACGCTCGTCCTCGGTCTGGCGGTGACGCACTCCTCGGAGACCCTGAACTTCGTCCTCGCGGACTTCAAGGGCGGCGCCACCTTCGCCGGCATGTCGCAGATGCCGCACGTCGCCGCCGTGATCACCAACCTGGCGGACGACCTCACGCTGGTGGACCGCATGGGCGACTCCATCCGGGGCGAGCTCAACCGGCGCCAGGAGATGCTGCGCGACGCGGGCAACTACGCCAACATCCACGACTACGAGAAGGCCCGCGCGGCGGGCGCGCCGCTCCAGCCGATCCCCTCGCTCGTCCTCGTCATCGACGAGTTCAGCGAGCTGCTGACGGCCATGCCGGACTTCATCGAGATGTTCGTGCAGATCGGCCGCATCGGGCGTTCGCTCGGCGTGCACCTGCTGCTGGCCTCGCAGCGCCTGGAGGAGGGCCGGCTGCGCGGTCTGGAGACGTACCTCTCGTACCGGATCGGTCTGCGGACGTTCTCGGCGGCCGAGTCCCGCGCGGCCATCGGCGTGCCCGACGCCTACACGCTGCCGAACGTGCCCGGTTCCGGGTACCTCAAGTACGGCACCGACGAGATGGTCCGCTTCAAGGCGGCGTACGTCTCCGGGGTGTACCGCACGAACCAGCACGCCGCCGTGCCGGGCGGGCCGCTGCCGGTGGACCGCCGGCCGGCCCTGTTCACCGCGGCGCACGTCCCGGTCCACCACGTCGAACCGGCCGCCCGGGAGCGGGTCCCGGAGGCCCGGAGGCCGGAGGACGACGCCCTGGCCGACTCGGTGCTCGACGTGATCGTGCGCCGGCTCGAAGGGCGCGGCGTCGAGGCGCACCAGGTGTGGCTGCCGCCGCTCGACAACCCGCCGCCGCTCGACGCGGTCCTGCCCGGTCTCGCGGGCGTGGAGGGCCGGGGCCTGACACAGCCGGGGTACGAGGGGGCCGGCCGGCTCGTCGTACCGCTGGGCGTCGTGGACAAGCCGTACGAGCAGCGCCGCGACACGCTCTACCGGGACTTCTCCGGCGCCGCGGGCCACATGCAGATCATCGGCGGTCCGCAGTCCGGCAAGTCGACGCTGCTGCGGACGATCGTCTCCGCCTTCGCGCTGACCCACACCCCGCACGAAGTGCAGTTCTACGGACTCGACTTCGGTGGTGGCGGTCTGTCGTCGGTGGCGGGTCTGCCGCACGTCGGCGGGGTGGCCTCCCGGCTCGACCCCGAGCGGGTGCGCCGTACGGTGGCCGAGGTCTACGGGGTCATGTCCCGGCGCGAGGAGTACTTCCGCAGCGCGGGGATCGACTCCATCGCGACGTACCGCAGGCTCCGGGCCCGCGGCGACATCTCGGTGAAGGACCAGCCGTGGGGCGACGTCTTCCTCGTGATCGACGGCTGGGGCAACTTCCGCACCGAGTACGAGGGTCTGGAGGCCGCCGTCGTCGACATCGCCGCGCGCGGGCTCGGCTACGGCATCCACGTGGTCCTGACGGCCTCGCGCTCCATGGAGGTCCGCGCCAACCTCAAGGACCACCTGATGAACAGGCTGGAACTGCGGCTCGGCGACACGATGGACTCCGAGCTGGACCGCAAGATCGCCGCCAACGTGCCGACGGGGGTGCCGGGCCGGGGTCTGACGCCGGAGAAGCTGCACTTCATGGCGGCCGTCCCCCGCATCGACGGCATCAACTCCGACAGCGACCTGTCCGAGGCGACGGCCGCGATGACGCAGGAGGTCACGCGCCACTGGACGGCGCCCGGCGCGCCGGAGGTGCGGCTGCTGCCGCGCGAGCTGGACGTGCGCGAGCTGCCCGCCGGGGACGCGGAGCCGGGGCGCGGCGTGGCGTTCGCCATCGACGAGAACGGCCTGGAGCCGGTCTTCGTGGACTTCGACCGCGACCCGTTCTTCCTGGTCTTCGGCGAGAGCGAGTCGGGCAAGTCGAACCTGCTGCGGCTGCTCATCAAGCAGATCTCGGAGCGGTACGACGGGAGCGCGGCGAAGTTCTTCGTGATCGACAACCGGCGGGCGCTGCTCGACGTCGCCCCGGCGAGCCACCTCGCGGAGTACGTGCCCATGTCGAACAACATGGAGCACCACGTGGACGCGCTCGCCGACCTGATGCGGCGGCGCTCGCCTTCGGCGGACGTCACGGCGCAGCAGCTGCGGGAGCGCAGCTGGTGGCAGGGGCCGTCCCTCTTCGTGGTCGTGGACGACTACGACCTGGTGTCCACGTCCAGCGGCAACCCGCTGGCGAAGCTGACGGAGCTGCTCCCGTTCGCGCGGGACGTGGGCGTCCGCTTCATCATCGCCCGCAGCGCGGCCGGTGCGAGCCGGGCGGCGTACGAGTCCTTCATGCAGCGGATGATGGAGCTGGGCGCCCAGGGCGTGCTGCTCTCCGGCGACCCGCAGGAGGGCGACGTGCTCGGCGGCGTCCGCATGCGGCCGATGCCGGCGGGCCGGGGCATCTACGTGTCGCGGCAGCGGGGGAACCCGCTGGTGCAGACCGGCCGCGTACCGGAGGCGTGAGGGTGCGGGCGGGCGCGTGCGGCTCCGGGTGGGGGCCGGCCCTGCCGCTCGCACGAGTACGTCCGGGGGGAGACCGCATTCTCCGACCGTCGAAGCCAGGACCATCGGGGAGGCCCGGCCACGCGGTGGCGGTCCGTACCGAGTGGTGCTTGGCTTCGTGTCCACCGGACGGCCCCGCACGCGTACGGGGCCGGAGAGTGCGGGGAGGCTGTCGCCTTCCCCGACGAAATCCCCGGCAAAGTTCCAACTAGTCCGAAACCGCAAGGAGATGTGACGCCCATGGCATGGGACGAGTGGGAACGGCTGAAGGCCTCGGCGGCCGACAAGGACGCGGCGCGGATGCAGCTGAACGGGCTGCCGCCCGAGGACAGGCCCAACGCGGGCAGTCCGTCCGGTGGGTTCCTCGCGGCCGACCAGCAGGACCTCGCCGCGATCGGCAACGAGGCGTTCAAGCTGTACAACCGGCTGTGGAAGGAGGCGCGGGTCACCTCCACGGACTCGGCGGCGTCCGACCTCTCCTCCCAGGGCTTCGCCCTCGGCGGGGCCCTCCAGCACGTGTCGACGCGCTGGGACAAGCAGCTCGGTTCGGTGATGGACGCCTGCGCGCTCATCTCGAACCACATGGACTTCACCCGGAACGCGCACGCCGGCGACGAGGTCTTCATCGAGCGGCACGTTTCCAGCATCCAGACGCTGGACGCGGGCTTCGACGACGACTGGGAGGGCCGCGGTAAGCCCAATCCGGTCTACGCCGAGAAGAACGAGAAGAACGAGAAGGACTAGAGGAGACCCTGATGGATTTCGATGCCCTTCACTCGGCGAACTTCAAGTTGCTCGACGACACGGTCGCGGACTGGACGAGCATGCTCGGCAGGCTCCAGGCCCTGAAGCAGGACGCCCGTGACGGCCTCCAGGGAAAGGCGCTGAAGGCCAACTGGGCCGGTGACAACGCGGTGATCGGCCGCGAGTTCGTGGGCAAGACCGCCGGCGAGTTCGGCGACGCCCTCACCCAGGCGACGTCGATCCGCGACATCATGCGCGACACCCGGGACGAGTTGAAGACGCAGCAGCGTCTCCTGAAGGAGGCCGTCGAGCGCGGCCGGGGGAAGAACCTGACCGTCACCGCGAGCGGCGACGGGTTCATCGTCCGGGAGAACCCCGACAAGAAGGCTCCCGGCGGGCAGAGCGACGTGAACGGCCTCCGGGACGAGCTCCAGGGGATCCTGAACAGGGCGACGGAGATCGACACCTCCGCCTCGACGTCCCTGAAGGCACTGGTCGACCTCACCGACCAAGGCTTCTCCGACGCGGTGTACAAGGATCGCGACTCGGCGGCGAACGCCGTCAAGGAGGCCGAGAAGCTGGCGGCGCTCGCGAAGAAGAAGCCGGAGGACCTCACGCCGGCGGACTTCGACGCGCTCAACGCCGGACTCGGGAAGTACTCGGGGGACCCGATCTTCGCCGAGCACTTCGCCTCGACGGTGGGTGCCAAGGGGACCCTCGACCTCTGGGCGGGCCTGAACGACATCCAGAAGAACAGGGACGTCTTCCCGGACCGGCACGAGAAGTACGCCGAGCTCCAGAAGAACCTGAGTCTCACGCTCGCCTCGGCGTCTCAGGCGGACACCCCCGAGATGTCGCGCTGGAAGTACGACATGGTCAACATGGCGGACCAGCCCCTCTCCAAGAACAGCACCACGTTCGGGGCACAGGTCATGAGCAACCTGATGCGCTGGGGCAACTTCGACGACCGGTTCCTCAAGGACTACGGCAACAAGCTTATTGGGGTTGAAAAGGCCTCATCCGGCAACGGTCGACACACGCCCATGGCATGGACGCGCCTGGGTATGGATCCGTACCTCAATCGCACCGGTTCGGACAGCGGGTCCGACCCAATGATCGGCTTCATGGCCGCCCTCGCAAAAAGTCCCGATGCAGCGACAGACTTCTTCAACGAAAGCTTCCTCACCAAGGACGAGGATCACGAGTTCAAGAAGGATGGGCAGAAGCGTGATCTGAGCAACTTCGACTATCTCTTCAAGGAGCGTGACTGGCCGCCGGAGGTGGACAGCGAACAGGAAGACAGCATCGAGGGCCGCAACAACCTCGCACGGGCGCTCGAAGCTGCAACCACCGGGCATCCTGCGGGTGAAATGCCCACTCATGACACTCTGCCTCACAACGCGGGCCAGGCCAAGTTGATGGGGGGGATCGTCAAATACATCTCGGAGGACAGCGAACTGCTCACCAAGAACGGTTTCATGTCCGACAGCATGGGGCAGATCGCGTCGGAGTACCTTCCTGACATCAACCGGACCATGACCAACGATGCCGACAAGGATACGGACAGGCTTTTTCCGATCTCCGGCACTCAAGCCACCATGAGCCACAAGGACGTGACGCGCTTCCTGTTCCTCGTCGGTCAGGACGACGAGGGCTACGCGGCGGTTGAAGTGGGACAGAAGGCCTACATGGCGGGCCTGATGGATTACCACCTGAATCCCGACCTTCCGGAGAAACTTCGCTATTCCGAGGACCCTCAGTTCACCGTCGAGCAGATCGGGCAGGGATCAGGGGAGGTTTCGGGAATCCTTGCACAGGCGCGTGCAGAAGCGGTCGCCGGGGAGGCCGAAGAGAAGGACAAGGCCTACGAGCATTCGGTGGCCCAGATGAAGAACGGAATCTCGGGAACGGTCGGGACGATCACCGGCGTCGGCGCGACCTTCATCGCCAGCCCAGTGGCGGGGGAAGCTGTCGGAGGAATTTCCGGCACCGTAACCAGCATGCTGCTCGAAGAGATCTTCAAGGACGCCGAGGGCAAGGCTAAGGACGAAGCTGGCCCTGTCATGGGCGAGCACTGGGAATCGGGCATGAGAAGCAACAGTATGTATACCGAGAAGGCAGCGGAACTCGCGGCCCAGGCCCACGGGAGGGCCGACCTCAAGGATGTGGGCGAGTGGGCCCGTAGAGGCGCGCAGGACGGTTTCCGGGCGTCCGGGGTAAATGTGGCCGCAATGGCCGCAGATCTGAAGACGGACATTTGATGCCACATACCGTCCAAGCCCACCACAGCGCGTCCACCGACCATGCGCCCACCCCGAGAGGCACCATGATGAGCCGCTCCCTCTGCGTAACGCACCCCAAGGTCGCATTTCTGTTGCCCGTCCTCGCAATCGGCATGACGATCTCGGCCTGCTCGAAAACTCACGAGGAGAAACGAGAATATGCCCTTCCTGACTCCTTGTGCCGGGTGAAGGTGGCGTCCGACCTGCTGTCACCGTTCCTACCACCAGGGAAGAATCTCTCGGTGAAGGAGGAAGCTCCTGATGGTGGAACCAAGACGTGCGAGCTTTTCGTTGATGGGCAACCCAGCGTCTTCGCCACCCAGATCTGGTGGAGAGAAGAGGACAGCATCGCTGAAGTCGCCTCCGTGCAGGCGATGGTGGGAACCGGGGAAGTGAGCAGCGACCAGAAGTACCTCCACTCGGGAACCGGAGCCGTCGGCAGGCCGGCAGGGTGCGTCGACTCCGACCACCCGCAGCAGAAGCTGTACACCGTCATCCAGGTGTTCGCCGCCGGCCGGGACGACAAATCCACCATGAAGCAACTGATCACGGACTACACCACGGCGGTCGAAAAGTCGTCAGCTTGTCCTCATGATGCCGTCGTGCCGTCATCACGGTGATGGCACGATCGACCGAACCGGAAGGCCCCGTGAGCCGACTCCCAACAGTTCCACGTCGGCCGGCGCGTCTGTGGGGAGCTGCTGTCGGCGCCGGCGCCGTGCTCGCGCTGACGGTCTCGTGCGCGTCGCCCGCGCGTGAGTACGCCGTACCCACCGACCTCTGCGGCGTCGGGGTCCCGGCCTCGGTGCTGGAACCGGTCCTGCCGCCCGGCAAGGAGATCAGCGCCCACCCCACGGACCCGGAGGGGACGGGGATCGCGCGCTGTCGCCTGCACGTCGACGGGGAGTCCGTGTTCTCGGCGAGCATCGAGCGGTGGGAGGAGGGCACGTCCGCGCGGGACGTGGCCGGCCCGGCGCAGTCGGTCGGTCCCGGCGACACGCAGAGCGCGGACGCCCGGTTCGTCTACTCGGCCACGGGCGCGGTCGGGAGGGTGGACTGCCGGGCCGCGAATGGCGCGAGCAGGTCCGTGTGGGCGATGGTTCGTACGACGCGCGATGGGACGACCTCGGAGCAGATGAAGAACCTCATCACGGCGTACGCCCACTCCATCGCAGCGTCGGGCGAGTGCGGCAAGGTCCTGAGATAGGACGGGCCCCTATCGGGGATGTATCCGGAAGGCAGATGTTGGAATACGCGAAGGCACTGGAGAAATTGCCCAAGTGTGTCCAGAAGGGGACCGGGGCCGCAACCGAACAACACACGGGCTGCCTCCGCGTCATCGCTCCGTACCGACTCGGGTGTGGTCAGCAGGCCGACGGCGCCGGCCGGGCAGCGGAACGGGGTGGACGCCTCCCGCGCGCGTCCACCCCGTGTGCTGTTCGGTCGTGCTTAGAAGAAGCCCGCGGCCCGCTTGTCGCCCGCCTGGTAGGCCGGGGAGGCCTGGCGGACCGCCTTGGCGATGCCCTGCAGGGCGGTGTGGATGGCGCGGGTCTCCTTGTCCCACTTGGCGTGCGCGCCGTCCGCGGCGGTCTTCGCCTCACCCTCCCAGGTGTTGGAGACCGAGCGGATCCTCGTCTGGATGTCCTCCAGCGCCTGGTCCAGTCGCTTCGCCTGCGCCTCGATGGTGTTCGCCGCGTCATCGAGTGAGGAGTACGTGACGAGCATGACGCCGTCGTTCTTGGACGACATGGTTCCTCCGGGTGTCGGTGGTGTGTACGGGGTGGCTGGTGCCGTGTCCGGCGCTCGGGTCAGAGGCCGGCGATGTTCGACCTGGCCGCGCGCTCGGCCCCGGCGTCGCCGGAGAAGCCCGCGGTCACGTCGACGCCGCGCAGGGCCGCCTCGACCTCGTCGTCGGTGTTGCTGGAGGTCGTCCGGGTGACCTGGATGGCCTCCTGGAAGTTGAGCATCAGCTTGGCGATGCGCACCATGCCCTGGTTGATCTCGTTCTGCTTGACGTCGAAGGCGCCGGCGCCGATGCCCTTCCAGCGGCCCTCAAGGCTGTCGATGACGCCCTGGAGGGACTGCAGCTGCCCCTTGACGTCCTCGAACTTGCGGGTGAGTTCGTCCTGGAAATCCTTGAGACTCTGATCGCCAACCTTCAGGACTGACATGTGTCCCTCTCCCTCTCTGGTGTTACTCGTTGAGACCGCGTCCGCCCGGTTCACGCGCACGCGGTTCGGTCTGTTCGGTCTGCCCGGCCCGTTCCGCCGGCTCCTGGCACGGTCAGGTGGTACGCCGTCGGCGCACGATCAGGAAGCCCGCTCCGGTGACCACGGCCACGGCCGCGACGGCGCCGATGACGAGCCCCGTGCTCCCACCGCTCTCCGCGCTCCCGCTGGAGCCTGCCACAACGGTGCCGGAAGTCGCCCTGCCGTCGGGGGCTTGTGTCACGTCTGATGCAGACGGAGCCGGGGAGCCGGTCGAGGACGGCGCGCTCGAAGGCGCCGACGATCCCGCAGACGGGATCGCGCCCGGCACGCCGATGGTCTTCCTCTTGGTCAGGGGGTTGACATTCGGGTCGCCCGGCTTGCCGAGACCGCGGTTGATGTGGGCGTTGGGCCGGACGACCCCGTGGCCGAGGTAGGTGCTGACCGTGCCCGGCTCCCATTCCTTGCTGCGCGCCGCGGACTCCAGCATGACCCGGAGGACCTGGTTGGCGGTCCAGTCGGGGTGCACCGACCAGATGAGGGCGGCGGTGGCGGAGGCGATGGCGGTGGCGTTACTGGTGCCGTTGCCTGTGCAGTAACTCTTGAATTCCTTGTCGCACCAGCCGGGAATGTCGCTGCCCGGTGCGGCGATGTCGATGTAGTCGCCGTGCTGCGAGTAGTCGGCCACGACGCCCTTCCGGTCGGTCGCCGCGACGGCGACCGCTTCGGGGTAGGCCGCCGGATACTGCGGCTTGTTGCCCTCCTTGGCGCTGTTGCCGGCTCCCGCGAAGACCAGCTTCCCCTTCTCGTTCGCGAGTTGGAGAGCTTCCTGGGTGTAGATGTCGGTGTACTTGGAGGCCACGGAGATGTTGATGATCTGCGCGTCACTGTTGGCCGCAGCCCTGATCGCCTCTTCCATGTCGAAGGCGTTGACGACCTGCTCGTTCTGCCGCTCGGTGTTGCTCACCCGGTAGGGAACCACCTTGGCGTCCGGTGCCAGGCCCCTGATACCGCCGTTCGCGCCGGATCCGACGATCAGCTCGGCCATGGTCGTTCCATGGCCGTCGTAGTCGTCGGTCTCGTCGCCCTCCGACTCGGAGGCATCCCAGCCCTTGAGCACCTTTCCCTTGAGCGAGGGGGTGTTCGGGTTGACTCCACTGTCGATGACGGCGACCTTGATGCCTTTGCCGGTCGCCTTCTTCCAGATGTCCTCGGCGCCCATGGCGTCCAGATACCACTGCTGCGAACGCACGTCGGCGGCGGCTGCCGTCGGAGCGACCCCGACGAGAGCCGCCGTCAGCGCCGTTGCCGCCGTGGCGCCGAGCAGCGCTCGCCGAAGCCTGCCACTCCCGATCATTCCTGCCGTCATCCTGACTTCCGAGCCTTCCGGGGGTTAGCCGATCACCGGCGGTACGGTGCCGTGCCGCCGGTTCGTCCAGGTCTCCTCGTCCTCCGTGAGGTAGTCGGGGCGCGAGGAGCCGTCGCGATCCTGTTCGTCACGGTCCGGACGCCGGTCACCGCGTCCGCCGCCGACGGGCGTGCCGGCGCCGCGAGGGCTTCCGACGACGCCGTTGGTGCTGGGCGTGCCACGGCCGGTGGGGCGTGCTGTCCCCTGGCCGGTGTTGGCGCCCACCACTCCTGCCTGGCTGGGCCGTGCCGCGGCCGTACGGCCCGCTGCCGGGGCGTCGCCGCCGACGACGGTGCCCCTGGGGATCCGCGATCCGGCTCCCCCGGCCGAGGTGCGCTGGGGAGTACCGCCGACGATGGGGGTGGACCGCCCGCCGCCCGCGCCACGACCGGTGGCGGACTGCCCCGGGCCGCCGGGGCGGCCGGTCTGGGGGGACTGGCCGAAGGCCTGCGGCCCGCCCGCCCGTCCGACGGGGCCGCCGGAGCGTCCCGCCGCCGGAGAGCCGGTCGGACCGCTCGGACGTCCCATGACGGAAGAGTTCGTCGGGCCGCCGGAGCGTCCCACGGCCTGTGATCCGCCCATCGGGCCGGCCGAACGGCCCACGGCCGGAGAGCTGCCGGTCGGTCCGCCCGCACGGCCCACGGCGGGGGAGGTTCCCGGGCCGCCGGAGCGTCCCACGGCGTGCGAGCCGCCCGTTGGACCGCTCGCACGCCCCACGGCGGGAGACGTTCCCGGTCCGCTCGAACGGCCCACGGCAGTACGACCGGTGGTGGGCGGTACGCCGGGCATTCCCGTGGTCCGGGGTCCTGTCGTGCGCGGCGAGGTGCCGAGCGCGATCGGCGGAGCCATCGTGGGGCCGGTCGGGTTCGGGGTGTTCGTGGGTGCGGTCGGCGTGGGCGCGGAGGTCGTGATCGTGGGCGCCGGAGGCGTGGCGACCGAGTCGATCCGGACCTTCGTACCCGGCTGCTCCTCCCTGATCGGCTCGGAACCGTCGAGCAGGTGGCCGGTACGGGGTGCCGTCCGGGTGGTGCGGTCCTCGCTGGCGCTGATATGTCCGGGTGCTTCCCGGGACAGACCGCCGTTACGCGCCAGGCCGCTATTACGTGACGCGGCAGGATTATTAGAGTCGTCGACCCAGTCGCGCGGCGGCGGCACCGCCGCCCTGTACGACTTCGGCGGCTTGGGCAGTTCCTGGGAACTCAGGACGTCCTTGGAGACCGCGTAGAACGAGGCCAGGCGGTGCATCTGGTTGATGGCCTCCTGGCGGTCCTTCTCGACCTGGAGGGCCTTCTGATAGTCCTTGTTGTCCTGGGTGCGCTCCGGAAGCGTGAAGTCCTCGGGCTTCTTCTGGACGAGGCGGTTGTCGCGGGGCGGCCTGGCGTTGCGCACCGAGGCGAGGCCGGTGCTGGCCACCTTCATCTGGGCGCCGGCCGCGTTGGCGACCTTGCCGATGCCCCAGGCGTAGGACACGACCTCGGAGCCGTAGCGCTGGAACTCGGTGGCGGCGGCGCCCTTCCAGTCGACGCTGTGGACGAAGACGTTCAGGTCCTTCGCGGCCTCGTTGAGGGCGGTCGTCGCCTTCTCCAGGGCCTCGCCGGCCTGTTCCAGGTCCGACGGGTTCGCGCTGTCGAGGAAGTCGAGCATCGCGTTGAGCCGCTGGCCCTCGAACGACGATTTACCGAAGACGCTTCGATCCCGCGCCCCGAACGTGGCGGAGAAGACGTCGCTCATGAACTCCGCGAAGTTCGTGAACGCGTACCTCCCGTGGATGTACAGCTCGTCATCGGCCTGCTGCTTTTCCTGAGGTGTCAGGCTCGGCGGCTTCTCTTCACTCATCGTTCGTCACCTCAGGTTCCCCTCGCCGCCCTTGTCACCCTGCTGGGGCGGGGGCGGCTGGTCGGGCACACCGGCCGCCTTCTGCTGCTTCAACCGCTCCTGCTCGATCGCGTCGCTGCGCTCGGCCTCCAGGTTCGTCCGGATCTCGTAGAAGCGCCTGCGCTGGTCGTCCTCCACGTTGTTGTAGCCGACGTCGGCCGCGTGGACACCGATCTGCAGCAGTTCGATCTGGCCGCCGAGGGACTTCGAGAGCGCCACGAGCGCCTTCTGCACCCGGTCGTACTCGTTGAAGAACTCGTCGGCCTCCGCGAAGGGGATGCCGACGCCGAGGGATTCGCGCGTCACCTGCCGTGCGCTCAGCCGGGCGGCTCCGCCGGGGCCGCTCGCCAGGTCCGTGATGATTCCGTCGACCCGGTCGCGGAACTTCTTCAGCGCGCCGACACCGCGCTCGAGGTCACTCGTCACCGTCGCCCCCGTCCCCGTCGTCCGTCGCCTCGTACACGACATTCCTCCCCGTTTACTCCTACTGCCCCATTGCGATCGTGACGGCTCCGCATCGAACGATCGCGTGCGTACCACTGTAATGACTGGGACCGACAGCCCCAAGTGACGTGCATCGCAGGAGACTTCCGCGCACCGACGCTATCAGCCGTGTGCGGCTGCAACCGTCACGGGGCGGACCGTCTCGCGGTTCCGCGCCGGTGGTCCCGCAGGGCCACCGCCGTGCCGACGATCGCCGCCACCAGGACGCCCCCGCCGACCACCACGTAGGTCGCCAGGCGGGCCGCGCGCTGCTCCGGGGTCTCCCCCAGGTGGAGGGCGGCCGGGGTCGGGGCCTCGGCGCGGGTCACCCCCTCGTGGGCGACGGGCTTCTCGATGGGCTTGTCGTCCTCGGTCAGGGCCCTGACCGGGTCGACCACCCCCCAGCCGACCAGGCGGTCGTGGCCCGCGACCGAGCGTTCGGCGGTCTGCTGGATCTGGGCGACGATCTGCTCCTGCGTCCAGTCGCGGTGCTCGGCCTTGACGAGAGCGGCCAGACCGGCGACGTACGGGGCGGAGAAGCTGGTGCCGTTGTCGGCGCAGTGGCCGCCGCCCGGCACCGTGGAGACCATGTCGACGCCGGGCGCGGCCACGCCGACGAACTCGCCAGACTGGGAGAACTGCGCGCGCTCGTTGTTGCGGTCCGAGGCGGCGACGGCGAGGACGCCCTCGTACGAGGCCGGGTACGTGCTCTTGACGTTGCCGCCGAGGCCGTCGTTGCCCGCCGACGCGACGACCACGATCTCCCGCTTCAGGGCCTCGTTCACGGCGTCTTCGAGGAGCTTGGTGGGCCGCACCGCGTCGGCCGTGTCCTGCGAGATGTTGATCACGTCGGCCTTCTTGGCGATGGCGTGCCGGATCGCCGTCGCCAGCGTCTCCGCGGTGCCGTTGCCCTCGGCGTCGTTCTGCTGGATGGGGATGATCACGGCGTCCGGTGCGAGGCCGACGAACCCGGTGCCCTTGGCGGGGCGGGCGGCGATGATGCCGGCCACCTTGGTGCCGTGGCCCACGGTGTCCGTGGTGCCCTGCTCGTTGCCCCGCTTCAGCTTGTAGCCGTTGGCGTCCTTGGCGTCCTTGGGGATGAGGTTGATCCCGCTCTTGACGTCCACGGCCTTGGCCAGCTGCGGGTTCTTCACGTCGACGCCCGTGTCGATGACCGCGACCCGGACGCCCTTGCCGGTGGACTGCGACCACAGTTCGTCCAGCAGCACGCGCTGGAGCGCCCAGGGGCGCCCCTCGTACGTCTTGCCCGGGTACGTGCACTGGGAGCCGTCGTCCGCCACCGCCGGCGTGGAGAACGGCAGGCCGAGGGCGCAGAGCGCCGTCGTGGCCGCGACGACGAGCGCGCGCCGGGAGGGGCTGGAGAGCCGGTGGGCCGGCGTCCGGGCCCTCATGAGCCCTGCGGCTGGCGCGCGCCGCCCGTGGAGAGGCGGGGGCCGGTGGGCAGGAAGGTCGACCACTCGGCGGGGATGGGCAGCGGCTCGACGTTCTTGTAGCCGAGGCGGTTCTGGGCCTGCTGCGCCTCCGCCTGCCGGGCCTGCTTCTCCTCGGCCGAGCCGGACGAGCCGATCCCGGAGTCGTCGGTGGCGCTGTCGCCGTTGGACTGCATCGCGTAGCGCAGACCGGTGTCGGTGACGAGGAACAGGAAGCCGCTGGACGTCGTGGAGCCCTTGAACTGCCGGAACAGCTGCCCCGAACCGGGGGTGACGTACGCGCTGCTGGAGCCGGCCGGCAGGGCGGCGGGAAAGTCCTCGCCCGCCCAGGTGCTCAGCGTGGTCGCCCCGTTGTCCGCGTCGACCTCGCGCAGCACGTTACAAATGGTGTTCCGGCTGCCCTCGGCGGTGCTCGCCTCGTTGACGGGCACCGGGACGGCCCGGGGCCACTTCTTGTCCCGGGCGAAGGCGCGGCCGGGCTGGAAGGCGCCGCCGCTGACCGAGGTCGCCTGGCCCGCCTGGCCGAGGTCGACGAGCTGCCGGCTGTTGAGGAGCAGCTTGGCCGTGAAGTCCGTGACGGGGGCGACCGTTCCCCGGAGCACGACGTACATCTGCTTCCGGGTGCCGTCCGTCGCGGACAGCACCATTCCGATCCGGTCGGCCCCGGAGGGGAGGTCTCCGATCCCGGCGGGTTCGCCCACCCGGCCGGGGACGGTCGGGAAGGAGATGGCGTCGCCCTTGTGGAGGGTGTTCAGCCACGCGCCGGAGACCCGCTGGGCGGCGCGGCCCTGGCCGACGAGCTGGCGCAGGAGCAGTTCGTCCTTCTCCACGGGGTACGCGGTCCCCCTGGCGTCGACCACGTAGCGGGTGCGGTCGGGGCCCTCGACGTAGAGGAGCTCGCCGCCGGTCAGCCGCTCGGTGCCGTCGGTCTTCGCCTCCTCGCGGGCGGCGAGGACGAACGCCGCCTTCTGGATGGCCCGGCCGCCCTCGCCCGGGCGCTCGCAGACGGCCCAGCGCTTGGCGGCGCCGGCCTCCTTGTCACCGGGAAGGCGGTCGGGGGCGTAGGGGATGCCGAGCGTGGCGCCGTGCGGGATCTTGCCGCTGTCGAGCACGGACTCGTCGACGTTGATGACCTTGCCCTTGTCGGGGTCGAGGAGCAGCTTGGCCGACGACATGTTGAGCACCGGGTGGAGCTGGGTCTTGTCGCCGGTCTTGAGGACGACGTAGCGGGTGGTCGACTTGCTGGCGATGATGACATTCTCGCCCGGCTTGTCCCAGTTCTTGGGGGCGACGGGCTTGAACATGCCCCAGGCCCCGAAGACCGCGAGGACCACCGCGCCGACGATGGCTCCCGGCACCACCGCGCGCAGGGGGCGCGGTGCGCCTTCCTCCGAGCCCGTCGCGTTCGGTTGCACGAACTGTGCGATCAGCCTCCGCTTCGCGAAGGTGTAGGCGTTCAGTTCATCCCGACGTGATGCCATCTGTTCGCTTGTCCCTCTCCCCGATGGGCGACCAGGGTCCCACACCCGCGGACCCGGACTGCCGTTCAGCCGCCCCCTACTATGCCCGTCGGCGCTTGCGTCCCACTGCTCAGGTAGGGTGATCGCCCAGTCAACGCCCATGGGAATTCGGCTATTACGGACACGAGGGGGCAACGTGGCGACGGGTACGGCGACGCGTGCACGGCGCGGGCGGGCCACCGACCCGGCGCCCGGGACTTCCCGACGGCAACGCAGCAATGACGGCGACGGAGTCCGCACGCCACCCGTCCCGCGGGAGGTCCCCGCGACCACGGCCCTGCGCCCCCTGTCCCGGGCCGGGCGGGTGGGCCCGTTCCGGCTGCGGCAGCTCGTCCTCGTGGAGTCGGCGCTGGCCCTCGTCGCGGTCGGTCTGGTGGCCGGCGGCCTCTGGCTCGTGCCCGCCTGCGTCGTCGCCGGCGTCCTGGTCCTGCTGGCCGTGATCCGCCGCCGCGGACAGGCCGTGCAGGACTGGCTGGGGACCGTGCTCGCGCTCCGCGCGCGCCGGGGCGCCGCCGCCCCCGCCGCAGCCGACACCGACCCCTCCCTCGCTCCGGTGGGCGAGAACGTGCCGGGCTTCCGCGCCTCGCCCTACGTCGACCGCAACCACCGCACCGTCGGCATGCTGGGCGACGGCACCTTCCTGACCGCCGTGCTGCGCGTCGAGGCGAGCGGCTCGGCACTGCGTCCGGTCTTCGGCGCGCGCGCCTTCCCGCTCTCCGTCCTGGGCGGCGCCCTGGAGGTCGACGACATCACGGTGGAGTCGGTGCAGCTGGTGCAGCAGGTGCGCCCGGCCCCGGCGCTGCACCTCCCCCAGCAGGCCGCGGCCCGGCTCTCGTACGCCCCGCTCCAGGAGCGGACCGGCGCCCCCGCGCTGCGGCTGACCTGGGTGGCCGTGAAGCTGGACCCCGAACTCTGCCGGGAGGCCGTGGAGGCCCGCGGCGGCGGCCTGGAGGGCGCGCAGCGCTGCCTGGTGCGGATCGCCGACCACCTGGCCAGCCGGATCACGGGGGCGGGCTTCCAGGCCACGGTGATGGACCAGGAGGAGCTCAACTCCACCGTCGCCACGGCGATCTGCACCAATCCGCGCGCCGTCGCCCGCGCGGGCCTGCCCGACAGCGCGCCGCAGCGGCGGACCGCCGAGACCTCCCGGGTCTGGCGGTGCGACGACCGCTGGCACACCGCGTACGCGATCGGCCGCTGGCCCGAACTCGGGCGGGGGGCGACGCCGCTGCCCCGGCTGGTCTCGCTGCTCACCTCCGTACCGGCGTACGCCACGACGTTCAGCCTGACCGTCCGGCGCGGCACGCGCCAGGGGGCCATGGACCTCGACGGCCACGTGCGGGTCACCGGCGGCTCCGACAACGAACTGGTCCGGGTGCGGCGGGCCCTGGAAGAGGCGGCGCGCGCCGCGAAGGTCGGCCTGCTGCGCCTGGACCGCGAGCAGCTGCCGGGCGTGCTGGCGACGATGCCCCTGGGAGGCGCCCGATGATCGGACGTGGCCGGAAGGCGGCCGGGCCGCGCGGCCTGACCGGGCCGCGGCACGCGGGGCACACCATGCCCGCGGACCACCTCTCCGCCCTGTCCCTGCCCGTGGGCGACGACGGCGTGGTCGTCGGCGAGGACGCCGAGGGGCGGTCGCAGCTAGTCGGGTTCCACCGCTCGGCGCCGTACGACGTGCTCCTCGTCGGCGGCCTGTGGACGGCACAGGTGCTGGCGCTGCGCGCGGCCGGCACCGGCGCGCGCGTGGTGGTGGAGACCGGGCGCCCCCACGAGTGGGTCGGCCTGGCGCAGGCGGCGGGAGCGGGCCTGGAGTGCATCACGCTCCACGACGTGGGGCGGGTGCCCCCGCTGGGCGCGACCGTCGGCAGCCCGGCCGTGGTCGTGCGCGACTGCGGTATGCGCCCGCCGCGCGGACGCGTCGTCTCCGCCCCCTGGCAGTCGGTGCTGACCCTCCTTCCCTACCTCAGCCCGGTGGCACCGCGGCTCATGCGGTCCGCGACGCTCGTGGGCGTCCAGCGGGTCTCCCCGCAGGAGGCGCAGCAGACCGGCCGCATCCTGGGACTTTCGCGGGGCGAGGTCGAGGCGCTGCCGACGCTGGCGGACGGGGTCACGCTCTGGTGCTCCGGCGGGGAGCGGCAGTGGGTCATGACGAGCCCCACGGACGTGGAGGCCGGGCTGCTCGGCACGGCCCGCCGGATGGACTGAGCCGCCCCCGGGTGAAGCGGAGGCCGAACCGCCCCCGGATGAAGCGGAGACCGAACCGCCACCGGGTGAAGCGGGGGCCGAACCGCCCCCGGGTGAAGCGGGGGCCGAACCGCCCCCGCGGGAGCGCCGGGCTCCCTACTATGGCCCGGACGGGCCGTCGCCCCGGCGGTCGCCGGGCACCGGCGAACGGCTCGGCACCGTGCGAGACTTGGGCCGTTCGACCGGCCGTGAGCGAAAGGAACCCCATGGGGAGCGCGCAGGAAAAGGACGAGCTGTACGCCCTCGACATCTCCGACGTCGAATGGCAGGGTGCCCCCGGCACGAGCCCGGACGAGGAGCGCGTCGAGATCGCTCATCTGCCGGGCGGGGGCGTGGCCATGCGCTCCTCGCTGGACCACGGCACCGTGCTGCGCTACACCGAGGCCGAGTGGCGGGCGTTCGTGCTCGGCGCCCGGGACGGGGAGTTCGACCTCCGCTGAGGCGTCGGGGCCGGCCGGGGATCCCGGGGCTCCACGGACCGGCGGTCGCGCGCCCGGAGACGGGCCCGCGACCGCCGGTCCTGCGTTACGGGCCCGAAATCGTGCGCGGTCGTACCGTTCCGCCCCTCTTCTCCTTCACGCTCCGCCGTACCGGAGTCACTTCGGGGCACCGCGCGACGGGAGGGACGGGCGCGGGGCGGACGGGCCTGCCGCGGTGGTGGCGGGGACGATTAGGCTGGACCGGGGCACGGCAGGAGAACCCTCGGAACCGTCCGCCGTGCTCCAGGGGGAGAGCCGGGCCCATCGGAAGTGAACGGTGGCCCCCGCCCACGACGGCACGAGGGTGCTCGACCACACCAGGAGGCAGAGTGAACGGCGATCGGGACGACATGCACGGGGGCTGGGACCCTGCCGCCGACGATTCCGACGTGGAAGCCGCGGAGCTGACGGGCGAGTTCACCATCGACTACACGCCGCCCGCCTGGTACGCGCAGAGCACGTCGGGCGACGCCTCCGGCACGGGCACCGGGCAGCAGTACCCGCCGCCCCCGGTGGGGTCGCCGGTCGCCGTGCCCGGTCCGCCCGCCGGGAGCGGCTTCCCCGCGAACCCGCCGCACCCCCCGGCGGCTCCCGTGCCGCCCGCCCCCGCCGCGCCCCTGTCCCCCGAGGCGTCCTCGGGGCCCTTCGGCAACGGCGACCTGGAGAGCGGCGCGACGATGCGGTTCTCCCCCGTGGCGATGCGGCGGGAGATGGAGGAGATCGCGGAGCGCGCCGCGGCGGCGCGGTCCGCCTCGGCGAGCGGCGAGGACGGGGGTGCGGCGACTTCTTCGGAGACGGCCCCCGCGGCCTCGGAGACGGCCTCGGTGCCATCGGAAGCGGCCCCCGCGGCCTCAGAGACGGCCTCCGCGTCCTCGGAAGCGGTCTCCGCCCCGTCGGACGGACCGGCCGTGCCGCCGGCGGCGGGTCCGGAGACCGCCGGACCGTCGTCCGACGCTCCTTCCACCGCGGTGCGGGAGGAGCCGGCCGACGACGCCGGCACCCCGTCCGGGCGGGCCTCCGGGGACGACGGCACGCGGGCCCCGGCGGACCGGGACGGCGAGGATCCGGCGAAGTCCGTCGCGGACGAGACCCGGGAGGGGGCCGACGCGGCCGCTGGTGACACCGCGGCCGGCGCCGCCGGGACCACCGCCGATGGCGCCTCCCCCGAGAGCTCCCGCTCCGAGGACGCCCCTGCCGAGGAGGCACGCGCAGAGGAGGCCCCGGCTCCCGAGCAGCCCGCCGGACCCCAGGACACCTCCCCCGTGCCCGAGGCTCCTCAGGTCTCCGCCCCCGCTCCCGGTTCCTTCCCGCCCCCCGCCGCGCCCGGACTGCCGCCGCTGCCGCCGTCGTTCCAGCCGGCCGCCCCCGCCCAGCAGTGGCCCGCGCAGCCGGTGCCGGGCGCCCAGCCGGCACCCCCGGCCGCGCCGCTGCCGCCCGCCGCCGCCTGGCCGGCGCCCGCGACCGCGCCCGGTGCGCCCGGCGGTGTGCCGCCGCAGGCGCAGGAGCCCGGCGGGTACGGCTACCCGCAGGCCCCGCAGCCTCCCCAGGCGCCCCAGCCCCAGCCCGTTCAGCCCTCCGCGCCTCAGGGCGGGTACGGCTTCCCCCACCCCGGTACGCCTCCGCAGCAGGCCGGTCACGGCTACCCGCAGCAGCCCGGCGGTGTGCCGCCGCAGGCCCAGGGGCCGGGCGGGTACGGCTTCCCGCACCCCGGTGCCGTACCCCCGCAGGCTCCCCCGGCACAGGCACAGGCACAGCCACAAACCCCTCAGGGACAGGCACCGCACGACGCGCAGCCGCCCGTCGACCCCCGGTCCGGTGCCGCCTGGCCCTCGCCCGTGACGCACGACCAGCGGGAGCGGTCCGTGCCGGGCGCCCCGCTCGGGTACAACGCGGCCGTCGAGCTCTCCTCCGACCGGCTGCTGCGGAACAGCAAGCAGAAGCCCAAGTCCAGCCGCACCCCCGGCGCCGCCTCCCGCTTCAAGCTCGGCGGCAGGAAGGAGGAGGCGGAGCGGCAGCGGAAGCTGGACCTGATCCGGACGCCGGTCCTCTCCTGCTACCGGATCGCGGTCATCTCGCTCAAGGGCGGCGTCGGCAAGACCACGACGACCACCGCGCTCGGCGCGACCCTGGCGACCGAGCGGCAGGACAAGATCCTGGCGATCGACGCCAACCCGGACGCCGGCACCCTGGGCCGCCGAGTGCGGCGCGAGACCGGGGCGACCATCCGCGACCTGGTGCAGGCGATCCCGTACCTCCACTCGTACATGGACATCCGCCGGTTCACCTCGCAGGCGCCCTCGGGCCTGGAGATCCTCGCCAACGACGTGGACCCGGCCGTCTCGACGACCTTCAACGACGAGGACTACCGGCGGGCGATCGACGTCCTGGGCAAGCAGTACCCGATCATCCTCACCGACTCGGGCACCGGCCTGCTCTACAGCGCCATGCGCGGGGTGCTCGACCTCGCCGACCAGCTCATCATCATCTCGACGCCCTCCGTGGACGGCGCCTCCAGCGCGTCGACCACCCTGGACTGGCTCTCCGCGCACGGCTACGCGGACCTGGTGCAGCGCTCCATCACCGTCATCTCGGGAGTCCGCGAGACCGGCAAGATGATCAAGGTCGAGGACATCGTGCAGCACTTCCAGACCCGCTGCCGCGGGGTCGTGGTCGTGCCCTTCGACGAGCACCTGGCGGCCGGTGCCGAGGTCGACCTCGACATGATGCGGCCGAAGACCCGCGAGGCGTACTTCCACCTGTCGGCGATGGTGGCCGAGGACTTCGCGCGGGCGCAGCAGGCGCAGGGCCTGTGGACCGGCGACGGCCCGGGCGCGGTGCCGCCGCACATGGCTCCGCCGATGCCGGGACAGCCGTACCCGGGCCAGCCGGGCCAGTACGGTCAGCCCGGCCAGTACGGCCAGCAGGCCCCCGGCCATTTCACCCCGGGACAGCCCGGACAGCTCGCACAGCCCGCCCAGCAGGGGCAGCCCGGGCAGCCGCTGCCGGGGCAGTACGCGCCCGGTCAGCCCGCGCCCGGTCAGCCGTACGCGCCCCAGGCCCCCCAGCCCGGTCAGCCCTACCCGCCGCAGGCGTATCCGGCCCCCGGCGGCCAGGCCGTACCGGGACAGCAGGGACAGCAGGGACAGCCCGGACAGGCCCCCGGCCCGATGCCCGGTCAGTTCGCCCAGGCCCCGCCCGGTCAGCCGATGCCCGGCCAGGCGGCGCCCGGACAGCCCGCGCCCGGACAGCCGTACGCCCCCCAGGCTCCGTACCCCGGTCAGCCCTATCCGGCGCATTCCGGACAGCCGGGCGTTCCCGGCGTGCCCCCGGCCTGGCAGCAGCAGCCGGCCCCGGCGCAGGCTCCGCCGCAGGAGGTTCCCGAGCAGTACACCGGGCAGCCGCTGCCCCCGCCGGCGGGCCCGCCGGCCCCTCCGCAGACTCCGCCAGCCCCTCAGCAGTAGGGCGTCACAGGAGTAGACCAATGAGGCCCCGTATCGGTCGTCCGATACGGGGCCTCATGGTGTTCCCGCAGCCCACAAGGGGTTTGAGTCGTCGTTGACGACGGCAGACCACCGCTGATACACCTTCGCTTCACTCACCGTCAGCCCAAGATCCACGACAGAAACCCCGACGCGAGGTCACGTCCCATGGTCATGGTCACGAAGGTCCCACCCCGCCCCGCCCGCAGACCCCACAGAGCCCACGGAGCCCTCCGTGTCCTGCTCGCCTCCGGCGTCGCCGCCACCTCGCTCGTCGTCGCCCCCGGCACCGCGCGGGCGGAGGACGACAAGGCCGGCGGCACCACGCTCACGGTGGCGGTCTCCCAGAGCATCGACTCGCTGAGCCCGTTCCTCGCCCAGAAGCTCACCTCGACCAGCATCCACCGCCTGGCCTACGAGTACCTGACGAACTACGACCCGAAGGACGCCCGGACGATCCCGGGCCTGGCGACCGAGTGGAAGCCCTCGCCCGACAAGCTGACGTGGACGTACACGATCCGCGGGGACTCGTACTGGTCGGACGGGACGCAGGCGACCGCCGAGGACGCGGCCTGGACCTTCACCAAGATGATGACCGACCCGAACGCCGCCACCGCCAACGGCAGCTTCACGGCCAACTTCGAGAAGGTCACCGCGCCCGACCCGCAGACCCTCGTCATCAAGCTGAAGAAGCCCCAGGCGACGATGACCGCGCTCGACGTGCCGATCGTGCCCAAGCACGTCTGGGAGAAGGTCGGCGACTTCTCGAAGTTCAACAACGACCGGCAGTTCCCCGTCGTGGGCAACGGGCCCTTCGTCATCACCGACTACAAGGTCGACCAGTACGTCAAGCTCAAGCCGAACAGGAAGTTCTGGCGGGGCGCCCCCAAGTTCGACGAGCTGGTCTTCAAGTACTACAAGGACGGGGACGCCGCCGTCGCCGCCCTCCAGAAGGGCGAGGTGTCCTTCGTACCGAACCTGACGCCGGCCCAGGCCGACGCGCTCAAGACCCAGAAGAACATCAAGGTCAACGACGCCCCCGGCCGCCGCTTCTTCGCCCTCGCCACCAACCCGGGCGCCCGGTCGCGGGACGGCAGGACCTTCGGCAACGGGCACAAGGCGCTGCTCGACCCGGCCGTGCGCAAGGCGCTCTTCCTCGCGGTCGACCGCACCACCCTCGTCGACAAGGTCTTCCAGGGCCACGCCGTCGAGGGCGAGGGCTACATCCCGCCCCGCTTCGGCTCGTACTTCTGGAAGCCCGACGGGGACCAGGTACGGAGGTACGACCCGGAGGAGGCGGCGAAGGTCCTCGACGCCGCCGGGTACCGGAAGAACGGCGAGGGCAAGCGGGTCGGCAAGGACGGGAGGCCGCTGGACTTCCGGATCCTCTGCCACGCCACCGACCCGAACGACAAGGCGGTCGGCAAGTACCTCCAGGAGTGGTGGGGCGAGCTCGGCATCGGCCTGAAGGTCGAGTGCCTGGACAGCGTCTCGGACCCGTGGACGAAGGGCGACTACGACCTCGCGTTCGACGGCTGGTCGGTCAACCCGGACCCGGACTACGTCCTCTCCATCCACACCTGCGGCGCCCTCCCGGCCACTCCTAAGGACAGCGGGGCCACCGACAACTTCATCTGCGACAAGGAGTTCGACGGGCTCTACGCGCAGCAGGCGGTGGAGTACGACACCGCCAAGCGGGCGGATCTGGTGAAGCGGATGCAGTCCCGCCTGTACGACACGGGGTACATGAACGTCATGGCCTATCCGAACGCCCTGGAGGCGTACCGCACGGACCAGATCGCGTCCATCACCACCATGCCCGAGGCCGCCGGGAACCTGTGGGGCCAGGACGGCTACTGGAGCTGGTGGTCGGCCGTGCCCGCGGCCCCGGGCTCCGGCGGGTCCGGGAGCGGCGGGTCCTCCACCGGGGTGATCGCCGGCATCGGCGCGGTCGTGGTGGTCGCGGTCGGCCTCGGCGTCGTCCTCGGCCTGCGCCGCCGCTCCACCGCCGACGACCGCGAGTAGTCCGTGGCGACGACCAGCACCCCGGCCGACGCGGTGCGGGCCGACCAGGCCCGCGCCGCGGACGGCGCGCCCCGCACCGGCGCCTCCTCCGGCTACCTCCGCCACGCGGCGGGGAAGCTGGGCGGCGCGCTCGTCTCGCTCTTCGCCGTGCTCGTCACCAGCTTCTTCCTGTTCCGGATCATCCCCGGCGACCCGGTGAAGGCGATGACCCACGGCGTGCCCACCTCGGCCGAGCAACTGGCCACGCTGCGGCGCCAGTTCGGGCTCGACCTGCCGCTCTGGCAGCAGTTCACCGACTACTGCGCGAAGGCCCTGACGGGCGACCTGGGCACCTCGTTCCAGTTCCGCGCCCCCGTCGGGGAGCTGATCTGGGAGAAGCTGCCGGCGACGCTGCTGCTCACCGGCGTCGCGGTGGTGGTCTACTCGGCGCTCGGGCTGTGGCTCGGGACCCGCTCGGCCTGGCGCCACGGCGGCCTCGGGGACAAGCTGAACACCGGGATCGCGCTGACCCTGTGGTCGGTGCCGTCCTTCTGGCTCGGCCTGCTCCTCATCATCGTGTTCTCCGTCGGCACGGGCCCGGTCCCGGGACTCTTCCCGACCGGCGGCATGGAGTCGGGCATGGGCGAGACCGGTCTCGCGTACGTCCTGGACGTCGCCCACCACCTGGTCCTGCCGGTGGTGACCCTGGTGGCGGTCGGCTACGCGCAGACGCTGCTCGTGATGCGCTCCTCGCTCCTGGACGAGATGGGCGGCGACTACCTGACGACGGCGCGGGCGAAGGGGCTGCGCGACGACGTCGTGCGCCGCAGGCACGCCGTGCCGAACGCGCTGCTCCCGACCGTGACCATGGTCTTCATCAACCTGGGCCACGTGGCGGCCGGTTCGATCCTGGTGGAGACGGTGTTCTCCTGGCCGGGGCTCGGCGGGCTGTTCTACCAGGCGCTCAGCGTGCCCGACCTGCCGCTCGTGCAGGGCCTGTTCGTGGTCTTCGCCGGAGCGATGATCCTGATGAACCTGCTCGCCGACCTGCTCTATCCGCTGCTCGACCCCCGGGTGGGCCGATGACCTCCTCCACGACCTCCGCGACACCCGCGCCGGAACCCCTGGAACCCCCTCCCGCCGTCCCCGGGTCCGTACGGAAGCCGCTCTCCGCGGCCTCCCTCGCCCGGCAGCGCCGCAAGGCCTCGGCGGTCCGCTTCTGGAAGCAGTACCGCACCCACCGCGCCGGGCTCTACGGTCTCGCCGGGCTCGTCCTGATCGCCCTGCTCGCGCTCGCCGCCCCGCTGCTCGTCGGCGCCGACGTGCAGTCGGTGACGGCGGCGCCGGGCACGGCCCTGGAGTCCCCGAGCACCGAGTTCCCGCTCGGCACCGACCAGTTCGGGCGCTCGCTGCTCGGGCTGCTGATCTGGGGCGCGCGGATCTCGCTGCTCGTCGGTCTGCTCGCGGCGGCCCTCTCGGTCGCCATCGGCACCCTGGTGGGGATCGTCGCCGGGCACTACGGCGGCTGGTTCTCGACCGTCGTCATGCGGATCACCGACTGGTTCCTGGTGATGCCGGCCCTCGTCCTGGCGATCGTGCTCGCCACCGTGATGTCCCGCTCGATGTGGACGGTGGTCCTGGCGATCGGGGTGACCTCGTGGCCGACCACCGCCCGTCTGGTGCGGGCGCAGACCATCGCGGTGGAGTCCCGCCCGTACATCGAGCGGGCGACCGCGCTCGGCGGCGGCCACCGGCACGTCATGACCCGGCACGTGCTGCCGAACGTGATGCCGCTGGTCCTCGCGCAGACCACGCTCGGCATCTCGACCGCCATCCTCACCGAGGCCACCCTCGCCTTCCTCGGCCTGGGCGACCCGACGGTGGTCTCCTGGGGCGGGATGCTCCAGGACGCCCGCGAGGCCGGCGCGGTCTCGTCCGGGCACTGGTGGTACCTGGCCCCGCCCGGGATCGCGATCGCCCTGGTGGCGCTCGCCTTCACGCTGTGCGGCCGGGCCGTCGAGTCCGTGCTCAACCCGAAGCTGGGGGTGGGGCGATGAGCCTGTTGGAGGTACGGGACCTCAGGGTGACGTACGGGTCGGGTGCGGCGGCCGTGCCCGCCGTGCGCGGGGTGGACCTGACCCTGGAGGCGGGGACGAAGCTGGGCGTGGCCGGCGAGTCCGGCTGCGGCAAGTCCACGCTCGCGCTCGCGCTGCTCCGGCTGCTCCCGGCGTCGGCGCGCCTGGAGGGCGAGGTCCTGCTCGACGGCGAGGACGTCCTCGCGATGTCGTGGGGGCGGCTGCGGGCCGTGCGCTGGGCGGGCGCGTCGATCGTCTTCCAGGGCGCGATGCACTCGCTGAACGCGGTGCACCGGATCGGGGACCAGATCGCGGAGCCGCTGCTCGTGCACGGCCGGGCGACCCCGGCGGCGGCCCGCGCGCGGGTCGGGGAACTCCTCGAACACGTCGGTCTGCCCGCCGCCCGCGCCGCCGCGTATCCGCACGAGCTGTCCGGCGGTCAGCGGCAGCGCGTGATGATCGCGATGGCGCTCGCCTGCGATCCGCGGCTGATCGTGGCGGACGAGCCGACGACCGCGCTCGACGTGATGATCCAGGCGCAGATCCTGCGCCTGATCGAGGGCCTGGTCGCCGAGCAGTCGATCAGCCTCCTGATGATCAGCCACGACCTGGCGGTCCTCGCCGACACCTGCGACCGACTCGCCGTGATGTACGCGGGCCGGGTCGTCGAGGAGGGTCCGGCGCGGGAGGTGTACGAGGCGGCCGCGCACCCCTACGGGCGGGCGCTGTCCTCGGCGTTCCCGCGCATCGGGGACCCCGCGTCCCGGCGGGCGCCGCGTGGTCTGCCGGGCGATCCGCCGGATCCGGCCGCCCTGCCGGGCGGCTGCACCTTCCACCCGCGCTGCCCGGTGGCGCTCGACGCCTGCGGGGAGCTCGACCAGGAACTGCGGGAGGCGGGCGCGGGGCGCCGGGCCGCCTGCGTGCACGTGGGGAGCGCTTCATGAGGACGGACACCACCGCGCGTACGGAGCCGGGGACGGCGACCGGGGCGCTGCTCTCGGCGCGGGACCTGCGCGTGGTCTTCCCCGGGCGCCGCGGCGCGCCGCCCGCGCGGGCGGTGGACGGGGTGGACCTGGACGTCGGCGCGGGCGAGATCGTGGCGCTCGTCGGGGAGTCGGGCTGCGGCAAGACGACCCTGGCCCGCTCGCTGCTCGGCCTGGTCCGGCCCACGTCGGGCACGGTCGCCTTCGACGGGAAGCCGCTCGCGTACTCCTCCGGGGCGCTGAGGTCCTACCGGAAGCGGGCGCAGCTGGTCCTCCAGGACCCGAGCGGTTCGCTGAACCCCCGGCACACGGTGTACGACGCGGTGGCGGAGGGGCTGCGGATCCACGGGTACGCGGGGGACGAGCGGGCCGCCGTGGCCGAGGCCCTGGCGCGGGCCGGACTGCGCCCGCCGGAGCGCTTCTTCCTGCGCTACCCGCACGAGCTGTCCGGCGGGCAGCGGCAGCGGGTGGTCATCGCGGGCGCGCTGGTCCTGGAGCCCGAACTGATCGTCGCGGACGAGCCGGTGGCCTCCCTGGACGCGTCCGTACGGGGCGAGATCCTGGCGCTGCTGCTGCGGCTGCGCGACGAACTGGGCCTGTCGGCCCTGGTGGTGACGCACGACCTGGGCCTCGCGTGGAACATCGCGGACCGGGTGGCGGTGATGTACCTGGGCCGGGTCGTGGAGACGGGCCCGGTGGAGTCCGTACTGACGAACCCCCGGCACCCGTACACGCGGGCGCTGCTCTCGGTGCTCCCCGAGTCCGAGGGGGCGCCGGTGGTGCTGACGGGCGAGCCCCCGGACCCGTCCCGGATCCCCTCCGGCTGCCGTTTCCACGCCCGCTGCCAGGTCCTCGCCTCGGGCGCGGCGGAGGCGGTCGCGGACCGGTGCCGGGGCGAGGACCTGCCGGTCCTGCCCGGCGGCGGGGCGGGGGCGGTGGCCTGCCACTGGGTGAAGGGGGGCGGGGCGGGCTGAGGAGCCCCCGAGGGGGTCAGACCTGCTGCGGGTGCTCCCGGTCGTACTCCCCCGTCAGCTCGCGGCAGCGCTTCACGTCGTCGGCCATCGCCAGGAGCAGGTCGTCCAGGGTGTCGAACTTGAGCATCCCGCGCACGTACGCCAGGAAGTCGACGGCCACGTGCAGCCCGTACAGGTCGAGGCCCTCGCGGTCGATCGCGTACGCCTCGACGGTCCGTTCGGTGCCGTCGAACTGCGGGTTCGTGCCGACCGAGATGGCCGCCGGCATCCGCTCCCCGGCGGCCGTCAGCCAGCCCGCGTAGACGCCGTCGGCCGGGATCGCGGTGTGCGGCAGGGTCTCGACGTTGGCGGTCGGGAAGCCGAGCTCGCGGCCGCGCTGGGCGCCGCGGACCACGACGCCCTCGACGCGGTGCGGGCGGCCGAGGATCTCGGCGGCCCCGGCCATGTCGCCCTCGGCGACCAGGCGGCGGGTGAGGGTGGAGGAGAAGGGCTCGCCGCCGCCCGCGCTGCCGCTGACGTACAGGTCGACGACCTCGACCTCGTAGTCGTAGGTGGCGCCGAGCTCGGCGAGGAAGTCGACGTTGCCGGCGGCCCGGTGGCCGAAGCGGAAGTTGGGGCCCTCGATGACGGCCTTGGCGTGCAGCTTGTCGACGAGGACCTTGACGATGAAGTCGGCCGGGGAGAGCTGGGAGAACTCGGCGGTGAACGGCAGCACGAGCACCGCGTCCACGCCGAGCCCGGCCATCAGCTCGGCGCGCCGGTGGTGGGGGGCGAGCAGCGGCGGGTGGCTGCCGGGCCGCACGACCTCGGAGGGGTGCGGGTCGAAGGTGACCACGACGCAGGGGACGCCGAGCTCGCGGGCGCGCTCGACGGCCCGCCCGACGATCAGCTGGTGCCCGCGGTGCACCCCGTCGTAGGAGCCGATGGTGACGACGCTGCGCCCCCAGTCCTGGGGGATGTCCTCCAAACCACGCCAGCGCTGCACTGTGACCGCTCCTCGTCCGCCTGTTCGCCGATTACGCAGGTCTAAGACTGCCATGCCCACGCCCGTCGGCACGCATCGGCATGGAAGTGCCGGGGAAGCGCAGCGCGTCGAGGGTCTCGATGCCGAGGAGCGGGGCCCAGTCGCCGGGGGCGGCGACGATCCAGCCGCCGAGGAGTTCGGTGAAGACGGGCCACTCGCGGACGAGGGAGGCGAGGAGCCGGTCGAGCCGCGCGGCGCCCTCGGCGGTGCGGACGCACAGCAGGCCGGCCCGGTGGGTGAGCCGCCGGGTGCGGGGCTCGCTGCGCCGCTCCGCGTCCTCGGCGGCGGCCGTCAGAAGCGCCTCCAGGACGGAGGTCTCCCCGGCCTCGGCCTCGTACCGCTCGTGGTCCAGGAGTACGTCGAGCAGTTCGGCCCGCAGGTGGCGGGAGGCGCCGGTGCCGGGGGCGGCGAGCACGGGGGCGAGGGCGCGGCGGAGGGGGACGGACCGGCTCCGGACCAGATCGCCGACCAGCGGGAGCAGTACGGTCCCGGCCTCGGGCCCGGCTTCGAGGCGCCGGTCGACGAAGGCGGCCACCTGCGGGGCGTCCCCGGGGCGCAGGAGGGCGTGGTCGCGGACGAGGGCGGCGACGCGGCGGGCGAGGGCGGGCGCGTCGATCCCGGCGAGGGCCGCCAGGACGGCGGAGGGGGCCCCGCCGGGGGCGTCGAGGACGTCCTCGGGGTGGGTGGCGAGGGCTTCCACGAGGGCGTCCACGGGGACCCCCGGCTCGATCGCGGCGCGCGGGAGGTGGCGGGCGCGGGACTCCGGGTCGCGGATCAGGAGGCCGAGGGCGGCGCCGTGCAGGTCCCGGTCGGCGGGGCGGGCGAGGAGGGCGAGGGCGGCGTAGCGCAGGAGTTCGCGGTCGGCGGGGGCGGTGGCGCGGCCGGCGACCAGGTGCCCGTACGCGGCGGCCGCGGCACGCCGCTCCGGGCGCCCGTCGTCGTGGGCCCAGCGGTCGACGGCCCGGCAGAGGGCGGCGGTCTCGTCCCGGGCGAGCGCGGTGAGGAGGCCTTCGGCGAGGGGGTGGGCGGTGGCGACGAGCGCTTCGCACAGGTCGTCCACGGCGAGGTGCCGGTGGGCGTGCAGGAGGGCCTGGGCGCCGGTGGCGACGGTGGCGTGCGGGGCGGCGGGCAGCGGCCGCGCGTCGCCGAACCAGCGGCACAGGAGCGGCTGGACGCCCCGGGGGTCGGCGGCGAGCAGCCCGGCGACCGCGGCGAACCAGCGGTCCTCGCCGGGCGGGTCGGCGGTGACGAGCCGGCGCAGCAGGTCGATCCGCTCGTCCTCGCCGACCGCGAGGCCCCGCCAGAACTCCGGCCCGAAGGCGGCGAAGGCGGGGCGGCGTCCCGGGCGGGCGCCGATCCGGTCGGCGAGCAGCCGCAGGACGGGCAGGCAGGGCCGGGGGTCCGGCACGCGCCGCAGGCCCTCCCCGAGCAGCCGCGCGGCCCACCAGGCCCCGTCCCCGTCGTCCTCCCCGGCGTCCGCGAACCGGGCGAGCGCCTCGACGAGCCCCGCGAGCCGCGGCACGGACCCGCCCGCCCCGCGCTCCCGGTGTTCGAGCAGCAGCGCCTGGAGCACGGGCCCGATCCGGTGCCGGGGCACGGGGGGCGCCTGCGCACGCCCGGCGCCCCCGGCACCTCCGGGTTCCCCGCCGGCCGGCCCGGGGAGGGGGGCCGGGGGCACGGCGGAGGCGGGGGCGCCGGGCCCCGGCGGCGCTCCGGAGACGTCCGGGGCCGTACGGGGCCCGGGCACGCCCGGTCCCGCCGGGGAGCCGGGGGCTTCGGGACCTGTGACGGCTCCGGGACCGGCGGGGAAGCCGGGGGCGTCCGGGCTTGCGGGGGCGTCGGGGGCGCCCGCCCCGTCGAGGAGCCGGGGGCCTGCTTCCGCACCGCCGGGGGCGTCCGGAGGCGCGAAGGGCCCGGCAGCGGCCGTACTGCCCGGACCCCGGGGGTGCGCGGCCCCCGGGCCGGGGATGCTCGGGGGCGCGTCCGGTGTCCGGTTCCCGTGGTGGACGTGGACCAGGGCGTGGAGGGCCGTGTCCAGGTCCAGGTGGGCAGCCTGGAGCCAGTCGGAGAGCTCCTCGTGGGCGAAGCGGTAGCCGGAGCCCGCCGGGACGAGGAGGCCCTCGGTGAGGACGGCCGGGGCCCAGCCCTCCCGCCAGGGGAACAGCTCCTCGAAGGAGGCGCGGTCGAGGACGCCGTGGCCGGGGCCGAGGCACCGGCGGGCCGCCTCGTGGACCCGGCCGGTCACGCGCGCGGCGAGCCGGCGGACGGCGGTCCCCCGGATCAGGGGCCGGGTCCCGGCGGCGATCCGGACGGCGATCCGCAGGCACATCAGGTCCAGGTGGGCCGTGAAGACCTCTTCGCGGCAGGGCCTCCCGGGCACCTCCCCGGGCAGCGCGGCCCGGACCTCGGCGAGCAGCCGCAGGGCGAGCGGGTGCCGGGCGTCCGCCTCGGCGAGGTCCGTCTCGCGGAGCCCGTACCCCTCGCGTACGGCCCGGGCCTCCGCCTCGGTGTACGGGCCGAGGACGACGGCCGGGGGGAGCCCGTTCCCGCCGTCCCCGCTCCCGCCGTTCCCGCTTCCGTCACCCCCGCTCCCGTCCCCCCTGCTTCCGCCGCTCCCGTCGCCCCCGGCGGCGGGGCGGTGCAGGGCCCCGGAGCCGTAGAGCGCGCCCGCCCGCTCCCAGTGCTCGGGGCGGCAGGCGGTGGCGAGCCGGACCCCGTGGGCACGGAGCCACCGCTCGGTGGCCCCGGTCCAGGCGGGGAGCCGGTGGGCGAGGAGCGGGGGCATCTCCTCGGGGCCGTCGAGGACGACGAGGAGCGGCCGGCCGGCCTCCCGGGCGAGGGCGGCGGCCCGCTCGGGGGTGGCGGTGGCAGTGTCGCCGAGGGCTCCGGAGGCGGCGACGATGCGGCCGGCCCGCTCCAGGGCGCGGCCGACGGCGTCGGCGAGGGAGTGGTCCTCGGCGCGCAGGTCGGCGCCGCGCAGCCGGACGGTGGGGGCCGGGGCCTCGCCCCGGGCACGGCGGGCGCAGAGCGCGGCGAGGGCGGTGGTGCGGCCGGTGCCGGGGGCGCCGACCAGGGCGAGGACGGGGGCGTCCCCGGTGGTGAAGCGGTCGAGTTCGCGGGCGCACGCGGCGCGCTCGACGGGTTCGGGCCAGGGGCCGGGGTCGCCCACGGGGCCGGTGGAGGTGGCGGTGAGCTCCAGGATCCCGGCGAGGTTGAGGTCGGGGCCGTAGGCGGGGACCGTGGCGGCGTTGCGCCGCAGCAGATCGGTGAGCGGGCCGTCGGGCCGGAGCGGGACCGCGTACCCGGCGGCTCTGCGGCCGCCGTGGAGGGCGGTGCCGAGGACGGCGAGGACGGTGCCGGTGGCGGTGTCGAGGACGGGGCTTCCGGCGGCCCGGCCGCCGCGCCGGAGCGCCTCGGCGCCCTCGGTGCCGATGGCGAGCTCCAGGGCCCGGTCGAGGTCGTGGAAGCGGTCGGCGGCGGTGTACGTGACGGCGGCGGGGCCGAGGACGCGGGCCTCGCGCCAGCCGTGGGCCTCGATCCGGACGTACGTGCCGGGCTCGATCTCGGGGCGGGTGGCGAGCGGCAGGGGGCGGACGCCGAGCCCTTCGCTGCGGACGAGGGCGAGTCCGCTCTCGGGCAGGGGGGTGACGGCCCCGGCCTCGGCGAGCCAGCTGCGGTCATCGGGGGCGCGGAGCAGCACGCGGCTGAGTCCGTCGACGGCTTCGTGGCTGGTGACGACCGTTCCGTGGTGGTCGGCGAGGAAACCGGTGCCGCGCGTCCGCCCCGCCGGATCGCAGATCCGCACCAGCGTCGCCAGGTCCCCGCGTCCCATGGTGACGACGGTAGGCGGCCCGTGAGCGCACGACGGCGTGCGGAGAAGAACGCGCCCCCTCGCACTCCCCTTTTCGCCCCGAGCGCCTCCCCGGCGGGGTGAATTTCCGTGACTTTCGCGGACAAGGACCCGTGGGGGAACGAGAGTGGGGCGGGTACGCGCGCGCGTACCCGCCCCACTCATGGGCCGAGGCCCGTCGGTTCGTCAGCCGAAGACGGCCAGGCTCTTCGCCTTGCCCCGCTGGTCCTCGACCAGGGCGAGCAGCTTCCCCTCCGGTCCGAAGACCGCGACGGGGCCCTTCGGGTACTCCGGCATCTCCAGGCGCACGCCGTTGAGCAGCAGCCGGGCCCGCTTCTCGTCCACGTCCCAGCGCGGGAACGCCGCCGCGGCCGCGTCCGCGACCGGCATGACCGTCAGCTCCTCCTGGAGCCGGTCCAGGGTCCTGGCCGAGTCCAGCTTGTACGGGCCGACCCGGGTGCGGCGCAGCGCGGTCAGGTGTCCGCCCACGCCGAGCCCGGCGCCGAGGTCCCGGGCGAGCGCCCGGATGTACGTACCGGAGGAGCAGACCACCGAGACGACCAGGTCGACCACGGGGGTGCCGTCCTCGGCGACGGCCTCGCGGACGTCGTACACGCGGAAGGAGGAGACGGTGACCGGGCGGGCCGGGATCTCGAACTCCTCGCCGCCGCGCACGCGCGCGTACGACCGCTTGCCGTCGATCTTGATCGCGGAGACCTTCGACGGCACCTGCATGATGGCGCCGGTCAGCTCCGCCACACCGGCGTCGATCTGCTCGCGGGTGACCTTCGACGCGTCGACCGACGCCGTGATCTCGCCCTCGGCGTCGTCGGTGATCGTGGTCTGGCCCAGGCGGACGGTGCCCAGGTACTCCTTCTCGGTCAGCGCGAGGTGACCGAGGAGCTTGGTCGCCCGCTCCACGCCGAGGACGAGGACGCCCGTGGCCATGGGGTCGAGCGTTCCGGCGTGGCCGACGCGGCGGGTCTTCGCGATCCCGCGCATCTTGGCCACGACGTCGTGCGAAGTGAAGCCCGACGGCTTGTCGACGATGACGAGGCCGTCGGGCGTGGGGGTCCTGTCGCTCATTCGGCGGTGTCGTCCTCGCCCGGCTTCTTGTACGGGTCGGCTTCGCCCGCGAAGGAGGCGCCCGAGGACGCCTCCCGCACCTGGGCGTCGGAGGCGCGCGCCTTGTCGAGGAGGTCCTCGATGGTGCGGGCGTTCTCCGGGAGGGCGTCGGCCACGAAGGTCAGCGTCGGGGTGAACTTGGTCCCCGCCGCCCGGCCCACGGCCGAGCGGAGGATGCCCTTGGCGCTCTCCAGGCCGGCCGCGGCGCTCGCGCGGTCCTCGTCGTCGCCGTAGACCGTGTAGAAGACCGTGGCCTCCCGCAGGTCACCGGTGACGCGGGTGTCCGTGATGGTCACGTGCGTACCCAGGCGGGGGTCCTTGATGCCGCGCTGCAGCTTCTCGGCGACCACCTCCCGGATGAGGTCCGCCAGCTTCTTCGCCCGCGCGTTGTCGGCCACTGGTCCTTCTCCTTCTCGCCTTGCTCAAAATCAGTCTTCATCAGTGTGGAGCCTGCGGCGCACCGACAGCAGCTCCACCTCCGGCCGGGCGGCGACGAGCCGCTCGCACCGGTCCAGCACGTCGCTGAGGTGGCCCGGGTCCCCCGTCACCATCGCGACGCCGATCTCGGCCCGCCGGTGGAGGTCCTGGCCGCCGACCTCCGCCGCGCTCACCGCGAACTTGCGCTGGAGCTCGGCGACGATCGGCCTGACGACGGAGCGCTTCTCCTTCAGCGACCGTACGTCGCCGAGGAGCAGATCGAAGGACAGTGTCCCCACGTACATGTGTGTCCGGATGTCCCGCCGGTTCGGGGTCAGTGGCCCCGCCCACCAGAGGGCGGGTACACCGGGAACCGTACACGCAACGGCCGGGGCCGATCGACGGAATAAGTTCCGCCGACCGGCCCCTGCTCACTGCTGCGATCGGACGCGATCAGGCGCGCGGCTTCTCGCGCATCTCGTACGTCGCGATGACGTCGTCGACCTTGATGTCGTTGAAGTTTCCGAGGTTGATACCACCCTCGAAGCCCTCGCGGATCTCGGTGACGTCGTCCTTGAACCGGCGCAGACCCTCGATGTTGAGGTTCTCCGCGATGACCTTGCCGTCGCGGATGAGGCGCGCCTTGGTGTTGCGCTTGACCTCGCCCGAACGGATGAGGACACCGGCGATGTTGCCCAGCTTGGACGAGCGGAAGACCTCGCGGATCTCCGCCGTGCCGAGCTCGACCTCTTCGTACTCCGGCTTGAGGAGGCCCTTGAGCGCCGCCTCGATCTCCTCGATCGCCTGGTAGATGACCGAGTAGTACCGGACGTCGACGCCCTCGCGCTCCGCCATCTGCGCGGCACGGCCGGCCGCGCGGACGTTGTAGCCGATGACGATGGCGTCGGAGCCCATGGCCAGGTCGATGTCCGACTCGGTGACCGCACCCACACCGCGGTGCAGGACGCGGATGTCGACCTCTTCGCCGACGTCGAGCTGGAGCAGCGAGGACTCCAGGGCCTCGACCGCACCGGACGCGTCGCCCTTGATGATGAGGTTGAGTTCCTGGACGAGACCGGCCTTGAGCACCTTGTCGAGGTCCTCCAGGGACACCCGGCGGACGCGCTTGGCGAAGGCGGCGTTGCGCTCCCGCGCCGCGCGCTTCTCGGCGATCTGGCGGGCCGTGCGGTCCTCGTCGACGACCAGGAAGTTGTCGCCGGCACCCGGGACGTTGGTGAGGCCCAGGACGAGGACGGGAGTCGACGGGGTCGCCTCCTCGACGTTGTTGCCCTTGTCGTCGAGCATCGCCCGGACGCGGCCGTACGCGTCGCCGACCACCATCGTGTCGCCGATGCGCAGCGTTCCGCGCTGGACCAGGACGGTCGAGACCGCACCGCGGCCGCGGTCGAGGTGGGACTCGATCGCGATGCCCTGCGCGTCCTGGTTCGGGTTGGCCCGCAGGTCGAGCGAGGCGTCGGCGGTGAGGACGACGGCCTCGAGCAGGGAGTCGATGTGCAGACCCTGCTTGGCGGAGATGTCGACGAACATCGTGTCGCCGCCGTACTCCTCGGCCACCAGACCGAACTCGGTCAGCTGGCCGCGGACCTTGGTCGGGTCGGCACCCTCGACGTCGATCTTGTTGACCGCGACGACGATCGGGACGCCGGCGGCCTTGGCGTGGTTGAGCGCCTCGATCGTCTGCGGCATGACGCCGTCGTTGGCCGCGACCACGAGGATCGCGATGTCGGTCGACTTCGCACCACGGGCACGCATGGCGGTGAACGCCTCGTGACCCGGGGTGTCGATGAACGTGATGCGACGCTCTTCGCCGTTGACCTCGGTGCCCACCTGGTAGGCGCCGATGTGCTGGGTGATGCCGCCGGCCTCGCCCGCGACCACGTTGGTCTTGCGGATCGCGTCGAGGAGGCGGGTCTTTCCGTGGTCGACGTGACCCATGACGGTCACGACCGGCGGACGGGAGACCAGGGCCTCTTCGCCACCCTCGTCCTCGCCGAACTCGATGTCGAAGGACTCCAGCAGCTCGCGGTCCTCCTCCTCGGGGCTGACGATCTGAACCTGGTAGTTCATCTCGTCGCCGAGGAGCTGCAGCGTCTCGTCGGAGACGGACTGCGTGGCCGTGACCATCTCGCCGAGGTTCATCATGACCGCGACGAGCGACGCCGGGTTGGCGCCGATCTTCTCCGCGAAGTCGGTGAGGGACGCACCGCGCGACAGGCGAATGGCTTCGCCGTTGCCGCGGGGCAGCATCACGCCGCCCACGGACGGGGCCTGCATGGCCTCGTACTCCTGGCGCCTCTGACGCTTCGACTTGCGACCGCGACGCGCGGGACCGCCGGGACGGCCGAAGGCGCCCTGCGTGCCACCACGGCCACCGGGGCCGCCGGGACGGCCGCCGAAGCCGCCGGGACGACCGCCGAAGCCGCCGCCACCGCCGGGACCACCCGGACGACCGCCGCCGCCACCGGGACCACCGGGACGGCCGGCGAAGCCGCCGCCGCCACCGCCGGGACCGGCCGGACGACCGGCGAAGCCGGGACGACCGCCGCCGCCGCCGGGACCGCCCGGACGACCGCCGGGGCCACCGGGACCACGGCCGCCGGGGCCGGGACGCGGACCCGCGGCGGGACGCTGCGGCATCATGCCCGGGTTCGGACGGTTGCCGCCGGGCGCGCCGCCCGGACGGGGAGCCTGCGGACGGGGCATGCCGCCCGGAGTGGGGCGAGCGCCGCCCGGGGCGCCGGGGCCGCCGGAACGCTGTGCGCCGCCGGGGCCGCCCTGCGGACGCGGGGCGCCCGGAACGGCACCGGGGCCGCCGG
Organism: Streptomyces bikiniensis; assembly: GCF_000716625.1. Lineage (NCBI taxonomy): Bacteria > Bacillati > Actinomycetota > Actinomycetes > Kitasatosporales > Streptomycetaceae > Streptomyces > Streptomyces bikiniensis. The sequence continues at coordinate 49,929 of NZ_JNXJ01000007.1, forward strand.
GACGCGGGGCACCGCCACCGGGACGGGGCGACTGCGGCCGCGCCATGCCGGTGGAGCCGCCCGAGGTGAACGGGTTGTTGCCCGGACGGGGACCGGCCGGACGGGCACCGCCCGGACGGGGGGCCTGCTGGCCGCCGGGGCGCGGCGCGCCCTGGCCCTGCGGGCGGGGCGCCTGCTGGCCCGGACGGGCGGCCGGGCGGGGGCCCGGGGTCGCGCCGGCGGGACGCTGCTGACCGGCGGCGGGGGCCGCCGGAGGCGCGGTGAACTCCGGGGTGGTCGGAGCCGGGGAGGCCGGCGCCGGCTTCGGCGCGGCCGCGGGCTTCGGACCCGGGGTGGGACGCGGGCCGGGGGCGGCCGGCGTCGAGGGCTTCTCCGCAGCCGCGGGCTTGGGCGCCGGGGTGGGCGCGCCAGGCTTCGGGGCGGCGGGACGTGCAGCCTGCGCCGGGGACGGCGCGGGGGATGCCTGCGCCGGCTTCGGCGCGGCGGGGGTGGGCGTCGCCTTGCGGGGCGCGCCGGGCTTGGCAGCGGTCTTGCCGGCGTTGCCACCGGGACCCTGCAAAGCGTCAGTCAACTTGCGCACGACCGGCGCCTCGATCGTCGAGGACGCCGAACGGACGAATTCACCGAGTTCTTGGAGCTTGGCCATGACGACCTTGCTCTCCACGCCGAACTCCTTGGCGAGTTCGTATACCCGGACCTTAGCCACTTCGCTCCTTTGAGGTCCGGTTACCGCCGGACCGTCGCTACTTCATGGGCGTACTCATCGCGTACTCATCGAGTGCTCATCGCAATCTCGACCTACTTCCAACTCGCGAGGTACCTGACCGCACGGTGTTCCGTGCCGTACTTCTTCACTGCTGTGCCGATCGCTCGACGTGGTGGCGGAGCGCCGCGGTGTCGAGCGGGCCCTGGACCCTGAAGGCCCTCGGGAACGCCCGGCGGCGGACCGCCAGATCGAGACAGACCACGGCGGGGTGCAGGTACGCACCCCGGCCGGGCAGCGTACCGCGATGATCCGGAACGCACTCGTCCTTATTCACCACGATCCGCAGCAGATCGCTCTTGGCCGCTCGCTCCCGGCATCCCACGCAGGTTCGCTCAGGGCACACGCGGGCGTGCGTCCGGCCAGACACGATTAAGTCTACCTCCCCGTACCGACCCCGCCCGTTTGGGGCAAGAATCGAACACTCGTTGGCCAAAAACTGTCTCAGGCCTGCTCGGCCTGCTCGGTGTCCGGGCGGATGTCGATCCGCCAGCCGGTGAGCCGGGCGGCCAGGCGGGCGTTCTGGCCCTCCTTGCCGATCGCCAGGGAGAGCTGGTAGTCCGGCACCGTCACCCGGGCCGAACGGGCGGCCAGGTCGACGATCTCGACCTTGGAGACCCGGGCCGGGGAGAGCGCGTTCGCCACCATCTCGGCCGGGTCGTCCGACCAGTCGACGATGTCGATCTTCTCGCCGAGCAGCTCCGCCATCACGTTGCGGACGCGGCTGCCCATGGGGCCGATGCAGGCGCCCTTGGGGTTCAGGCCCGAACGGGTGGCGCGGACGGCGATCTTGGTGCGGTGGCCGGCCTCGCGGGCGATGGCCGCGATCTCGACCGAGCCGTCCGCGATCTCCGGCACCTCCAGGGCGAAGAGCTTCTTCACCAGGTTGGGGTGGGTGCGCGAGAGGGTGACGGAGGGGCCGCGGACGCCCTTGGCGACCCGGACGACGTACGTCCGCAGGCGCAGGCCGTGGCTGTACTCCTCGCCCGGCACCTGCTCCTGGACCGGGAGGATGGCCTCCAGCTTGTCGTCCAGCTTGACCAGGACGTTCTTCGGGTCCTTGCCCTGCTGCACGACACCGGCGACGACGTCGCCCTCACGGCGCGCGTACTCGCCGAAGGTCACGTCGTTCTCGGCGTCCCGCAGCCGCTGCTGGATGACCTGGCGGGCGGTGCTCGCCGCGATCCGGCCGAAGTCCGAGGGGGTGTCGTCGAAGTCCTTGGGCTCCTGCCCCTCCTCCAGGTCGGAGGGGTCCTCCTTGGCCCACACGGTGACGTGGCCGGTGTGCCGGTCCAGCTCCACGCGCGCGTGGCGGCGGGCGTCGGGGGTGCGGTGGTACGCGATGAGGAGGGCCGACTCGATCGCCTCGACCAGCAGGTCGAAGGAGATCTCCTTCTCATGCGCCAAGCCCTTGAGAAGCTTCACGTCGATGTCCACGGCTACGCCTCCTCTTCCTTCTTGTCCTTGCGGTTGAACTCGATCTCGACACGCGCCTTGGAGATGTCGGCGAACCCGATCCGGCGGGCGGTGGGCCTGCGCCCCTTCACGCCCGGGACTTCGAGGTCGAGGCCGTCCTCGTCCACGGCGAGGATCCGGGCGACCAGCTCCCCCTCGTCGGCGAGCTGGAGGCGCACGAGGCGGCCGGTGGCGCGCACGTAGTGGCGGTGCTCGGTGAGGGGGCGGTCGGCGCCGGGGGAGCTGACTTCGAGGACGTACTCGCCCTCGCCCATCGCGTCGGTCTCGTCCAGCTTCTCGGAGATCGCGCGGCTCAGCTCGGCGCAGGCGTCCAGCTCCACGCCCTCGTCGGAGTCGACGACGATCCGCAGCAGTCCGCGGCGGCCCGCCCGGGACACCTCGACCTCTTCCAGATCCAGGTCCTTCGCGCGGACGAGCGGCTCGACGAGTCCGCGCAGCCTGTCGCTCTGGGTGGTGCTCATCCGGGTGACTCCTCGGCCGCGTGTGCTGTTGTGTGTCGTCGCGTGTCAGACCAAAGGGTATCCGGTCCCGGAGGGTGTTGCCGTCCACCGCCCCGGGGCCCGCGGGTACGCTCGCCTGCGGTGATCCGAACGGCCTTCCGGTACGGACGGGTCCCGGTGCGGACGGATCTTCGACAGTGGACGGCGGCCGAGGGAGAAGGCGTGACGACGACGGGCAGGCGCGCGCTCCTCGCGGCGGGGGCGGCCGCGGGGGCCGCGGCCCTGGTGGGCTGCACCTCCTCCGGCGGGGAGGGGCCCCGGCGGCCGGGCGCCGCCGAGCGGGAGGCCGAACGGGTGGCGCGCGCCGAGGCGGCGCTGCGGGCCCGCTCGGTGGCGGTCGCGCGCGGACTGCTCGAACGGTACGACGCGGTGCTCGCCGCGCACCCGGCCCTGGCGCCCCGGCTGACCCCGCTGCGCAGCTCGGTGGCGGCGCACGTGAGGGCGCTCGGCGACGGCGGTACGGATGGGGGCGGTACGGGCGCGGTGGAACCCGCGGCGGCCTCCGGCTCCCCCGCCCCCTCCGCCTCCGCGCCGGCCCGCTCCACGACGGCGCCCTCCCCCGCGCCCGTGCCGGTGGCGGCCGATCCCGCGACGGCCCTCGGCGAGCTGGCGGCGGCCGAGCGGACCGCCTCCGACGGGCACACGGACGCGCTGCTCGCCGCCCCGCCCGAGTACGCCCGGCTGCTCGCCTCGGTGGCGGCCTCGGGCGCCGTCCACGCCCATCTGCTGACCGAAGGAGCCCGGGCATGAGCGCCCTCGACGCCACCCAGGCGGCCCTGGCCGCCGAGCACGCGGCGGTGTACGGGTACGGGGTCGTCGGCGGCCGGATCGGTACGGAGCGCCGGGCGGAGGCCACGGCCGCGTACGAGGCCCACCGGGCCCGCCGGGAGATGCTGCGCCGGGCGGTGCGGGACCTCGGCGGCGCGCCGGCGGCGGCCGCGGCCGCGTACGCGCTGCCGTTCCGGGTGACCGACCCGGCGGGCGCGGTGCGGCTGGCCGCCGTCCTGGAGGACCGGGTCGCGGGCGTCTACTCCGACCTGGTCCGGGCCACCGAGGGCCCGGCCCGGCGCGAGGCGGCCGCCGCGCTCAAGGAGGCCGCGGTGCGCGCCGTGCGCTGGCGCGGCGCCGACGTAACCTTTCCTGGGCTCGCCGAGCGGGCCTGAGCCCGCCCCGGCGGCCTCGACGCCCCGCCCCGCCGGCCCCTCCCCGACCGAAGGAACAACGCACGCATGGCTTTCGAACCGCCGCAGCGACTCGTCCGGGCGCTCGGCGAGACGTACGGGAGGGCCGTCGCGGCCGAGTGGCTGGAGCGGCTGCCGGAGCACGCGCGGGCCGCGCTCGACCGGGGCTCCCTGGACGCCGAGCGGGTGACGGCCCCCGGCGGGCGGAGCAGCCTGGTGGTGCTCGTCCGGCGGTCCGACGACTCCCCCGCCGCCCTCAAGGTGGCGCCGCCGTTCGCCCGGCCGGACCGGGAGCGGGAGGCGCTGGCCCACTGGAACGGCTGGGGCGCGGTGCGGCTGATCGAGGGCGTCGGGGAGGAGGGGCTGCTCCTGGAGCGGCTCCAGCCCGAGGTGTCCCTGCGCTCGCTGCCAGAGGCGAAGGCGCTCCTGGAGGCGGCCGGGACCGTGCGGAAGCTGTGGGTCGAGCCCCCGGCGGACCACGGCTTCGAGTCGGTGGCCGGGCGGACGGCCCGGCAGGCGGGAGCGATGGACCGCTACCGCGCGGACGCGGCCGTCGGCGACCTGACGGCGGCGGCGCTCGCGGCGCGCGAGGAGCTGATGGCCGGGGAGGCCGAGACCGTGCTCCTGCACGGCAACTTCCGGCAGGGCAAGGTCCTGGCCGGTGACCGGGCGCCCTGGCTGGCCGTGGGACCGGAGCCGCTGGTCGGAGAGCGGGCCTACGACCTGGCCCGGCTGGTGCGGGACCGGGTGGAGGACCTGGTGGCGGCCTCGGCGGGCGCCTCGGCGGCCCGGCGGCGGATGAACAGGCTGGCGGACTCGCTCGACGTGGACCGGGAGCGGCTGCGGGGCTGGACCCTGTTCCGCGCGGTGGAGTCGGGGACGCGGGCGCTGACGGCGGGGCGGCGACAGGACGCGGAGCTGCTCCTGGAGTTCGCGGGCTGGCTGTAGGGCGGCTCGCTCGTAGGGCCGCTCGTTCGTAGGGCGGCTCGCTCGCGCCTCTTCGCGGATCGGCTCGCGTTCGCGGGCGGACTGGAGGGGAATACCCTTTTTGTACCGTTCGCCGGGCGGCCGGGCCTCGTTGTCCGGCCCGACTCCAGGGGGCCGTGATGATCGAAGAGCTGCTGATGGCGGTGGCCGGCGCGGGCGCCGCGGCGGCCGTGTACGCGGGCGCGGCGGCGCGGGTGGTCAAGCAGTACGAGCGCGGGGTCGTCTTCCGCTTCGGCCGGCTGCGCGGTCGGGTGCGCTCTCCCGGGTTCACGATGATCGTCCCGGTGGTCGACCGGCTGCACAAGGTGAACATGCAGATCGTCACGATGCCGGTGCCCGCGCAGGAGGGCATCACCCGGGACAACGTGACGGTCCGGGTGGACGCGGTCGTGTACTTCAAGGTGGTCGACCCGGCGGACGCGCTCGTACGGGTGGAGGACTACCGGTTCGCGGTCTCGCAGATGGCGCAGACCTCGCTGCGGTCGATCATCGGCAAGAGCGACCTGGACGACCTGCTGTCCAACCGGGAGAAGCTCAACCAGGGTCTTGAGCTGATGCTCGACAGTCCGGCGATGGGGTGGGGCGTGGCCATCGACCGGGTCGAGATCAAGGACGTGTCGCTGCCGGAGACCATGAAGCGGTCGATGGCCCGGCAGGCGGAGGCGGACCGGGAGCGGCGGGCGCGGGTGATCAACGCGGACGCGGAGCTCCAGGCGTCGAAGAAGCTGTCCGAGGCGGCGGCGATGATGTCCGACCAGCCGGCGGCGCTCCAGCTGCGGCTGCTGCAGACGGTGGTGGCGGTGGCCGCCGAGAAGAACTCCACGCTGGTGCTGCCGTTCCCGGTGGAACTGCTCCGCTTCCTGGAGCGCGCGACCCCGGAGGCCAAGCCGGACGTGGCGCCGCACGCGCCGCACCGGGCCCCGGAGCGGGAGATACCGCCCCTGCTCGACGACATCGGCGTCGACCCGCACCGGAGGAGCCGGACGGCGGCGGCGGAGGACGCCATCGAGGACCTGACGGGCACGTCGGTGGAGCCCGCGCCCGCGCCGCCCCGGGAGGACTGACGCGGCGGCGGCCCCGCCCCCTGCTCACAGGGGGCGGGGCCGTCGTACGGCGTGATCAGGCGGTCAGGCGGGCGATCGCCTCGTCCACCGTCAGCTCCTCGCGCTCGCCCGTGCGGCGGTCCTTCAGCTCCACGACGCCCTCGCCGGAGCGGCGGCCCGCGACGAGGATCTTCGGGACGCCGATGAGCTCCGCGTCGGTGAACTTGACGCCCGGGGAGACGCCCGCGCGGTCGTCGACCAGGACGCGCAGGCCCGCGGCGGACAGCTTGTCGGAGACCTCCAGGGCCAGCTCGATCTGGAGGGCCTTGCCGGCGGCGACCACGTGGACGTCGGCCGGGGCGACCTCGGCCGGCCAGCACAGGCCCTTCTCGTCGGCGGTCTGCTCGGCGAGCGCGGCCACGGCGCGCGAGACGCCGATGCCGTACGAGCCCATGGTCACGCGGACCGGCTTGCCGTTCTGGCCGAGGACGTCGAGCTTGAGGGCGTCGGCGTACTTGCGGCCGAGCTGGAAGATGTGGCCGATCTCGATGGCGCGGTCCAGCTTGAGGCCGGTGCCGCACTTCGGGCAGGGGTCGCCCTCCTCGACGACGACCACGTCGACGTACTCGGTGACCTCGAAGTCGCGCCCGGCCACCACGTTCTTCGCGTGGGTGTGCTCCTTGTTGGCGCCCGTGATCCAGGCCGTGCCCGGGGCCACGCGCGGGTCCGCGATGTAGGTGACCTTGTCGAGGCCCTGCGGGCCGACGTAGCCGCGCACCAGGTCGGGGCGGCCCGCGAAGTCGGTCTCGGTGACCATCTCGACGGCGGCCGGCGCGAAGTGCGCCTCGACCTTGCCGAGGTCCACCTCGCGGTCGCCGGGGACGCCCACGGCGACGATCTCGCCGTCGACCTTCACCAGGAGGTTCTTGAGGGTGGCGGAGGCCGGGACGCCGAGCGAGGCCGCGAGGGTCTCGATGGTCGGGGTGTCCGGGGTGGGGATCTCCTCGGCGGCGGGCACGGCGGAGCCGTCCACGGCCGTCAGGGCGAAGGAGACCGCCTCGGTGTTGGCGGCGAAGTCGCAGTTCGGGCAGTCGGCGAAGGTGTCCTCGCCGGCCTCGGCCGGGGCGAGGAACTCCTCGGACTTCGAGCCGCCCATGGCGCCCGCCGTGGCGGCGCAGATGCGGTAGTCGAGGCCGAGGCGCTCGAACACGCGCCGGTAGGCCTGGCGGTGCAGGGCGTACGCCTCGGCGAGGCCCTCGTCCTCGGTGTCGAAGGAGTACGAGTCCTTCATCAGGAACTCGCGGCCGCGCAGGATGCCGGCGCGGGGGCGGGCCTCGTCGCGGAACTTGTTCTGGATCTGGTAGAGGATGACCGGCAGGTCCTTGTAGGAGGACGCCTGGTCCTTCACCAGGAGGGTGAAGATCTCCTCGTGGGTCGGGCCGAGGAGGTAGTCGCCGCCCTTGCGGTCCTGGAGGCGGAACAGCTCGGCGCCGTACTCGTCCCAGCGGCCGGTCGCGTCGTAGGGCTCGCGGGGCAGCAGGGCCGGCAGGGAGACCTCCTGGGCGCCGATGGCGTCCATCTCCTCGCGGACGATCCGCTCCACGTTGGAGAGGACCTTCCTGCCGAGGGGCAGCCAGCTCCAGATGCCGGCGGCCGTGCGGCGCACGTACCCCGCGCGGACGAGGAGCTTGTGGCTGAGGACCTCGGCGTCCGCCGGGTCGTCGCGCAGCGTCTTCGCCATCAACTTCGACATGCGCTGGACCGGTGCGTTGGCCATGGTTCTCGTACTCCTGCCGGGGCTGTAAGTGATGGGCCCGAGGTTAGCCGGGCGGCCCCGGGGACGAGAAATCAGTTACCCCGCGGCAGCGGCAGCGGGGCGCCCATCACGGCGTACGGGCGGGGGGCGCTGGGGAAGTGCACCCGGCGGGCGAGGTCCCGGTAGCCGAGGGAGCGGTAGAGGCAGCGGGCGGGGCTCTCGGTGTCGATCGCGGAGAGGATCGAGCGCGGCTCGTCGGCCGTGTCGGTGATGGTGGTGATCAGCGCGCGGCCCGCGCCCCGGCCCTGGAAGTCGGGGTGGACGTGGAGTTCGGTGATGGTGAAGGAGTCGTCGAGCCAGTCGGCGGTGCCGGTGGCGCGCAGGTGCGCCTCGACGACGGTGGACCACCAGTGGGTGCGGTCGTTGGGCATCCCGTACACGAAGCCGACGAGCCGTCCGCCGGGGGTGGTGGCGCCGTAGGCGCGGGCGCCGGGGCTGAGCAGGTGGCGCAGCACGATGTGGCGGCGCACGGCGACCTCTTCGGCGTCCAGGCCGAAGGCGACCGCCTGCACGGCGAGGGCCTCGTCCACCCGGGCGGCCAGGTCGACCGGTCCGATCACGATCTCCGCGTCATCCATGCGGCGCACCCTACAAGCGGCCCGCCCCTCAGAACAGCACGCTCATGAAGGCCCCGGTCTCCCGGAAGCCGACACGGCGGTACGCGGCCCTGGCGGGGGTGTTGTAGTCGTTGACGTACAGGCTGACCACGGGGGCGACGTCGGCCAGGGCGTACCGCAGGACGGCGGCCATGCCGGTCTCGGAGAGGCCCTTGCCGCGGTGCTCGGGGGCGACCCAGACGCCCTGGATCTGACAGGCCTGGCGGGTGGCGGCGCCGATCTCGGCCTTGAAGACGACCCTGCCGTCCTCGATGCGGGCGAAGGAGCGGCCCGAGCCGACGAGTTCGGCGACCCGGGCCTGGTAGAGCAGGCCGCCGTCGTTGGCGAGCGGGGAGACGCCGACCTCCTCGGTGAACATGGCCACGCAGGCGGGCATGATCACCTCCATCTCGTCCTTGCGGACGCGGCGCACCAGCGGGTCGGGCTCGACGGTGGCGGAGGGCTCCTCGGCGATCATCAGGGGCTGGTTGGCCCGGACGTCCCTGGCGGGGCCCCAACTGGGCTCCAGGAGCCGCCACAGCTCGGTGGTGGGCCCGGCGGGGCCGACGATGGAGGAGCAGCGGCGGCCGGTCCTGCGGGCCCGGTCGGCGAAGGCGCGGACGGCCTGGGGGGTGGCGCAGATCGGGACCAGGTTGGCGCCGGAGTAGCAGAGCGAGCGCAGCCTTCCCCCGCTGTACCAGCCCCACATCTCGCCGCCGAGGCGCCAGGGGTCGAGCCCGGCGAGCTGGACGCGGGCGGTCACGAACGCGTTCTCGACCGGGGCGCTCTCCAGGACGGCGAGGGCGGCGCCGAGGTCGGTGGGTTCGAGGACCCGAGTGGTGGTCTCTGTCAACACGAGGGGGCCTCACCGTGCGGTTCCGCTGATTCCACGCACTTTACCCGGAGGGCCCCGGGGCACGCCTCCGGCAGCGGGAAGCCCCGCCTCCCGGAGCGGGGGCGGGGCTTCGCGCGGGAGTCGCGCGCGTCAGCCGGCGACGGCGACCGACGGCTCGCCGCTGGCGACGCCGTCCTTCTCCATCTGCTCGGCGATCTTCAGCGCCTCCTCGATGAGGGTCTCGACGATCTTCGACTCGGGCACGGTCTTGATGACCTCGCCCTTGACGAAGATCTGGCCCTTGCCGTTGCCGGAGGCGACGCCGAGGTCGGCCTCGCGGGCCTCGCCGGGGCCGTTGACGACGCAGCCCATGACGGCGACGCGCAGCGGGACGGTCATGCCGTCGAGGCCGGCGGTGACCTCCTCGGCGAGCTTGTAGACGTCGACCTGGGCGCGGCCGCAGGACGGGCAGGAGACGATCTCCAGGCGCCGCTGGCGCAGGTTCAGCGACTCCAGGATCTGGATGCCGACCTTGATCTCCTCGGCCGGGGGCGCGGAGAGCGAGACGCGGATGGTGTCGCCGATGCCCTGGGAGAGCAGCGCGCCGAAGGCGACGGCGGACTTGATGGTGCCCTGGAAGGCCGGGCCCGCCTCGGTGACGCCGAGGTGCAGCGGGTAGTCGCACTGGGCGGCGAGCTGGCGGTAGGCCTCGACCATGACGACCGGGTCGTTGTGCTTGACCGAGATCTTGATGTCGCGGAAGTCGTGCTCCTCGAAGAGGGACGCCTCCCAGAGGGCGGACTCGACGAGCGCCTCGGGGGTGGCCTTGCCGTACTTCTTGAGGAGCCGCGCGTCGAGGGAGCCGGCGTTGACGCCGATCCGGATCGGGGTGCCCGCGTCGTTGGCGGCCCGGGCGATCTCCTTGACCTTGTCGTCGAACTGCTTGATGTTGCCCGGGTTGACGCGGACGGCCGCGCAGCCCGCGTCGATCGCGGCGAAGACGTACTTCGGCTGGAAGTGGATGTCGGCGATGACCGGGATCTGGGACTTCCGGGCGATCGTCGCGAGGGCGTCGGCGTCGTCCTGGGTCGGGCAGGCCACGCGCACGATCTGGCAGCCGGAGGCCGTCAGCTCGGCGATCTGCTGGAGCGTGGCGCCGATGTCGGACGTCCGGGTGGTGGTCATCGACTGCACCGAGACGGGTGCGTCACCGCCGACGGCCACGGTGCCGACCTGGATCTGACGGCTCTTGCGCCGCTCGGCGAGCCGGGTCGGGACGGTAGGGATACCGAGAGAAATCGCGGTCATCTGTTGTGCAACCTCAAGGTTGTGCGTCGGCGGGCTCAGGTCTCCGAGGTTACCGCCCCGGCGGCGGAGGGCCGGACACCACCGGGTCCGGCCCCCCTCGGGTTCACGTCAGCTTCACCGGGTTGACGATGTCGGCGGCGAGGACGAGCAGGGTGAAGCAGACGAAGACGCCGGCCACCACGTACGCGGCGGGCATCAGCTTGGCCACGTCGAACGGGCCGGGGTCGGGGCGCTTGAAGATCCGGGCCGTGTGGCGGCGGACGGACTCCCACAGGGCGCCCGCGATGTGGCCGCCGTCGAGCGGCAGCAGCGGGAGCATGTTGAACAGGAACAGCGAGACGTTGAACATGACCAGCAGGTTCATGAACATCACGAGGATGCGCTCCGGCGGCGCGTCCACGGTCATCAGCTCGCCGGTGAGGCGGGCGGCGCCGACGACGCCGACGGGCGAGTCGTCCGCCCGCTCGCCGTCGCCGAAGGTGGCGTCCCACAGGCCGGGGATCTTGCCCGGGAGGGCGACGACCGAGTGGACGCCGTTCTCCAGGAGGTCGGTCATCCGGTCGGTGGTCTCGCCGAAGGTGAGCGGCGCGACCTCGGTCTTGGAGGCGAAGCCCAGGTAGCCGGCGTCGATGTAGGTCAGGGGCTGGACGACCTTGCCGTCCTCGTCCTTCTTCGGGACCTTGTTGGTGACGAGGGTGGGGTGCAGGTCGATCCGCTGCCCGGCCCGCTCGACGGTGACCGTGGCGGGGCCGAGGGTGTCGCGGATGCGGTCGGAGAGGGTGTCCCAGTCGCCCACGGGCGTGCCGTTGAAGGCGACGATCCGGTCGCCCTCCTTCAGGCCGGCCGCGAAGGCCGGGGAGACGGGGTCGCCCGGCGCGCACGTGTCGCGCTTCTCGCTCTGCTCGATGACGCACTTCTGGACGCCGGCGACCCCGGTCGTCTGGCCCTCCATGCCGAGCGTCATCATCGAGCCGAAGAAGAGCGCCGCCGCCAGGACCAGGTTCATGAACGGTCCGGCGAACATCACGATGACGCGCTTCCACGGCCTGCGCGTGTAGAAGAGCCGGGTCTCGTCGCCGGGCCGCAGCTCCTCGTACGAGGCCTCGCGGGCGTCCTCGATCATGGAGCGCCACGGCGAGGTGGAGCGGGCCTCGATCCGCCCGTCGTCGCCGGGCGGGAACATGCCGATCATGCGGATGTAGCCGCCTGCCGGGATGGCCTTGATGCCGTACTCGGTCTCGCCGCGCTTCTTCGACCAGATCGTGGGGCCGAAGCCGACCATGTACTGCGGGACGCGGATGCCGAAGAGCTTGGCCGTGGAGAGGTGGCCGAGTTCGTGCCAGGCGATGGAGACGAGCAGTCCGAACGCGAACAGCACGATGCCCAGGACGTACAGGAGCGTTTCGTTCATGCGCGGGCCTCCGCTGTTGCCTTCGCTGCGAGCTCTCGGGCCCGGGCCCGTGCCCAGGTCTCCGCTTCGAGGACGTCCGGCACGGTGAGGGAGGTTCCCGCGGCGGGAACGCCGTGCTCCGCCACGACCGCCGTGACCGTGTCCATGATGCCGTTGAACGGCAGCCGCCCGGCCAGGAACGCCTCGACGCACTCCTCGTTGGCGGCGTTGAAGACGGCGGGGGCGGTGCCGCCCAGCTCGCCGACGTGCCGGGCCAGGCCGACGGACGGGAAGGCCTCGGTGTCGAGCGGGAAGAACTCCCAGGTGGAGGCCTTGCTCCAGTCGAAGGCGGGGGCCGCGTCCGGGACCCGCTCGGGCCAGCCGAGGCCGATGGCGATCGGGCCGCCCATGTCGGGCGGGGTGGCCTGGGCGAGCGTGGAGCCGTCGGTGAACTCCACCATCGAGTGGACGTACGACTGGGGGTGGACGACGACCTCGATGCGGTCGAAGGGGACGTCGTAGAGCAGGTGGGCCTCGATGACCTCCAGGCCCTTGTTGACCAGGGTCGCGCTGTTCACCGTGATCACCGGGCCCATGGCCCAGGTGGGGTGGGCGAGCGCGTCCTCGCGGGTGACGTGGGCCAGCTGCTCCCTCGTGCGGCCGCGGAAGGGGCCGCCGGAGGCGGTGACGACCAGCTTGCGGACGTCGGCGCGGGTGCCGGCGGCGAGCGCCTGGAAGAGGGCCGCGTGCTCGGAGTCGACCGGGATGATCTGGCCGGGCTTGGCGAGCGCCTTCACCAGGGGGCCGCCGACGATCAGCGACTCCTTGTTGGCGAGGGCGAGGGTGCGGCCGGCTTCGAGGGCGGCGAGGGTGGGCGCGAGGCCGATGGAGCCGGTGATGCCGTTGAGGACGGTGTGGCACGGCGATGCGGCGAGCTGCGTGGCGGCGTCCGGCCCCGCCAGGAGCTCGGGCAGGGGCTCGGAGCCGTACAGCGCCTCCAGGGCCTCGCGCAGCTCGGGCAGCGCCTCCTCGCGGGCGACCGCGACCGCGGCGACCCCCAGCCGGTGCGCCTGCTCGGCGAGCAGTCCGATCCGGCCGCCGGAGGCGGCCAGGGCGGTGACCCGGAAGCGGTCGGGGTTGCGCAGCACCAGATCGATGGCCTGGGTGCCGATGGACCCGGTCGAGCCGAGGACGACGACGTCCCGGCGTCCTTCGGAGACGTCGAAGGCGACGTGCGGGTCGGCGAGGGGTGAGGGGCGGTCGGTCATGCCCCCCATTCTTGCCCCAAACGCGGCGCGGTCTTCACGGGGTGCGGGCGAACGTGTCGAAGACCCGGTGGAAGTCGGGGAACGTCTTCTTCACGCAGCCGGGGTCGTCGAAGGTGACGCCGGGGGTGCGCAGGGCGGTGACCGCGAAGGACATGACGATCCGGTGGTCCCCGTGGGTGGCGATCCCGACGGGTCCGGCGGGCGTGCCGGGGTGGATCTCGATCCAGTCGGGGCCGGTGCGGACGGTGATCCCGAGGCGGCGCAGGTTCTCGGCGCAGGCGTCGAGCCGGTCGCACTCCTTGACCCGGGTGTTGGCGACGTCCTCGATGCGGACCGGCCCTTCGGCGAACGGCGCGATGGCGGCGAGGGTCGGCATGGTGTCGGAGATGTCGCGCATGTTGACGGTGAGTCCGCGCAGGGTGCCGGTGGAGCGGACGGTGGTGGCGTCCGCGCCGATCTCGACGTCGGCGCCCATCCGGCGCAGGACGTCGACGAAGGCGAGGTCGCCCTGGAGGGCGCCGGTGCCGAGGCCGGGGACGGTGACCGGGCGGCCGGGTTCGAGGGCGGCGGCCGCGAAGAAGTAGCTGGCGGTGGAGGCGTCGGGCTCGATGCCGTACGTCCTGGCGCGGTAGCCGGTGGGGGCGACGCGGTAGGTGCGTCCCTCCCGCCGGACCTCGGCGCCGAAGCTCCGCATCATGGCGAGGGTGATCTCGACGTACGGCTCCGAGACCAGGTCGGTGACGGTGATGTCGAGGCCCTCGGCGGTGAGCGGGCCGAGCAGGAGCAGGGCGGTGAGGTACTGGGAGGACTGCCCGGCGTCCAGGGTGAGCGCGCCGCCCTTGACGCCGCGGGCGTGGACGGAGAGCGGGTGGTGGCCCTCCTGACCGCCGTGCCGGAGGTCGACGCCGAGGTCGCGCAGGGCGTTGGTGAGCGGCCCGAGGGGGCGCCGGCGCATCTGGGCGGAGGCGTCGAAGCGGTACGTGCCGTGGCCGGCGGCGGCGAGGGCGGGGAGGAAGCGGGCGGTGGTGGCGCCGTCGCGGCAGTACACGTCGGCGGTGTCCGCGCCGGGTCCGGCGGGCCGGCCCTCGATGTGCCAGGCACCCGGCTCGCGGCGGACGGCGTAGCCGAGGGCGGCGAGCCCTTCGGCGAAGCCCTCGGTGTCGTCGGAGACGAGGGGCCGCAGGAGGGTGGTGGTGCCCTCGGCGGCCGCGGCGAGGAAGAGCGCGCGGGCGGTGACGGACTTGGAGCCGGGGATGTCGATGACGGTCACGGCGCCATCCTGCCGTCCCGCCGGGCGGGACGGCCCGGCGTTCCGCATGGCGGAACGGGGCCGGCGGGCGCCCGGCGGGCACGGGAAAGGCGGCCCGGCTCCCCGCACAGTGGAGCCGGACCGCCTGGTCCGGGTGGGGCGTGCGCCCCGGGGCCGTACGGCCTGGAGGTCGTACGGTTCGGGGCGCGTGTCCCGGAGGACGTACGGTCCCGTGTCCTAGAGCGCCAGGCCCGTCAGGACGAGGACGCGCTCGTAGGTGTAGTCGTCCATCGCGTACTTGACGCCCTCGCGGCCGACGCCGGAGCGCTTGGCGCCGCCGTACGGCATCTGGTCGGCGCGGTACGAGGGGACGTCTCCGACGATCACGCCGCCGACCTCCAGGGCGCGGTGGGCGCGGAAGGCGGCCTGCAGGTCGTGGGTGAAGACGCCGGCCTGGAGGCCGAAGTCGGAGTCGTTGACCGCGGCGAACGCCTCGGCCTCGCCGTCGACCTTCGCGATCGTCAGGACCGGGCCGAAGACCTCGGCGCGGGCCAGGGTGACGTCGGCCGGGAGGTCGGTGAGGACGGTCGGGGCGTAGGTCGCGCCCTCGCGCTTGCCGCCGGCCAGGAGCTTCGCGCCGGCGGCGACGGCCTCGTCCACCCAGGACTCGACGCGCTGGGCGGCGGCCTCGTCGACGAGCGGACCGACGTCGGTGGCGTCGTCCGCCGGGTCGCCGGTGACCTGGGCTTCGACGGCGGCGACGATCTTCGGCAGCAGGCGGTCGTGGACGGAGGAGTCGACGATCACGCGCTGGACGGAGATGCAGGACTGGCCGCCCTGGTAGTTGGAGAAGGTGGCGATGCGGGTCGCGGCCCAGTCCAGGTCGGCCTCGGAGGACCAGTCGGGCAGGACGACGGCCGCGGCGTTGCCGCCGAGCTCCAGGGTGCAGTGCTTGTGCGGCACGGACTCCTGGATGGCGTAGCCGACCGTGTCGGAGCCGGTGAAGGAGATGACCGGGAGGCGCTCGTCCTGGACGAGGGCGGGCATGCGGTCGTTCGGCACGGTGAGGATCGACCAGGAGCCGGCCGGCAGGTCGGTCTCGGCCAGGATCTCGCCCAGGACCAGGGAGGAGATCGGGGTCGAGGGGGCCGGCTTGAGGATGATCGGGGCGCCGACGGCGATGGCCGGGGCGACCTTGTGGGCGCTGAGGTTCAGCGGGAAGTTGAACGGCGCGATGCCGAGGACGACGCCCTTGGGGATGCGGCGGGTCAGCGCGAGCCGGCCCACGCCGCCGGCCTCGGTGTCGAGGCGCTGGGCCTCGCCGCCGTTGAAGCGGCGGGCCTCCTCGGCGGCGAAGCGGAAGACGGAGACGGCGCGGCCGACCTCGCCGCGGGCCCACTTGATCGGCTTGCCGTTCTCGGCGGAGATCAGCTGGGCGATCTCCTCGGTGCGCTCGGCGAGCCGCTTCGACACGTGGTCGAGGGCGGCGGCGCGGACGTGCGCCGGGGTGGCGGCGAACTCGTCGACGACGGCGTGCGCGGCGGCGACGGCCTCCTCGACCTGGGCCTCGGTGGGCACGCTGACCTTGCCGACCAGACGTCCGTCGTACGAGTTCGTGACGTCGAAGGCGGCCTCGCCGGTGGCCTCGCGGCCGGCGAGCCAGAAGGCGTGGGTGGTCGTCATTGCGTCCCGGCCCTTTCCGTATCGGGGGGTGCGAGCGATTGCTCTCGTGACACGTTAGGGCCGGGGCGACGGGTGTGGGTTTGTCCGGTGTGGAGTGGTGGGGCGGGGGCCCTGTCCGAATTGGCCGAACGGGTGGGGACCCGGCGAGGTCGGGTCCGTGGTGCTCGCCGCGGAGCGGGTGGGCGGGGAGCGGAGTGGAAGGATGGGGAGGACCGCAGAACCGCAAGGGGGAGACGCATGTTCCTGTTCGTGATGTCCGCTGTCCTGGTCCTCGCCGTGGGCGGGTGCGCCTGCGTGGTGTGGGCGGCCCGGGGCGGCCCGCGCTGGACGCGCGGGGTGGCGGCGGTGGTGCTGCTGGGCGGGGAACTGGTGCGCGCCGGGGGCGGGCGGGGCGGCGGGAGCAGGGGGTCGGGGGGCGACGCCGACGGCTCGGACGGCTGAGACGGGGTCCGGAGGACCGGATCACCTGCTCCGGGGGCTTACCCCGCGCCCTCCCCCGTGGCCTTGAGGGCGAGCCACAGCTCCATCCGTACGTCCGGATCGTCCAGGGAGCGGCCCAGGATCTCCTCGACGCGGCGCATCCGGTAGCGCAGGGTGTGCCGGTGGACGCCCAGGTCGGCGGCGGCGGCGTCCCACTGGCCGTGTCGGGAGAGCCAGGCGCGCAGGGAGGCCACGAGGTCGCCGCGGCCGGTGGCGTCGTGGTCGCGCAGGGCGCGGAGCATCCCGTCGGCGAAGGCCCGGACGGCGTCGTCGGCGAGGAGCGGCAGGACCGAGCCCGCCGCCAGGTCCTCGTGCTCGACGAGCGCCCTGCCGCGGCGGCGGGCCACCGAGAGCGCCTGCTCGGCCTGTTTGTACGCGGCGGCGGCCGCGATCGGGCCCGCCGGGGCGGAGAGGCCGACGACGACGCCGGCCTCCTCGGCCTCGCGTTCCGCGTACCCCTCGCAGGCGGTGACGACCGCGCCGCCGTCGCCGGCGAGGACGACGAGCCGCTGCTCGCCCTCGGGGACGGCGAGGACCGCTTCGCCCGCGCGGGCGGCGGCGGCCTCCAGGGCCTCGGCGAGGACGGGGAGGGGCGGTGCTGCGGGCGGTTCGCCGCCGGCGGGTTCGGCGACGAGGAGCCGGAAGGGGGCGTCGAGCAGCCCGCCGTACACGTCGCCGGCCACCGCGCGCGCGTGGTCCGGCTGTCCGGCGAGCATCATGCGCAGGACGGCGGTGCCGAGGCGCTGCTCGGCGGCCTGGAGGGAACGGGAGCGCTCGGTGGTGAGGGTGAGCAGGGCGATGGCCGAGTGGACGGCGTACCGCTCGGCGGTGCCGAGGGGGGCGCCGGTGCCGACGGCGAGGGCGCCCCGGACGCGGCGGCCGGTGCCGAGCGACTGGAGTTCGACGCGGTCGTCGGTGCCGCCGACGACGGCGCTGGCGGGGGCGGGGCGTTCGCGCAGCCGCTCGACGTCGGGGGTGAGGCGGGCGGCCCGGCGGGCGGCCCACTCGGGCGAGACGGCGACGGGCTTGCCGGAGGTGTCGTAGAGGGCGGCCCAGCCGTCGACGTGCGCGGCGAGGCGGGCGACGACGGCGTCGGGGCCCTCGGCGAGCGCGGCCCGGGTCAGTTCGCGCTGGACCTCGAAGCCGGCGGTGACGGCGCGGTACTGGTCGGCGGAGATGGCGGCGGAGACGGCCTTGCTGATGGCGAGGAAGGGGGTGCGGCGCGGCACTTCGAGGAGCGGCAGGTGCTCCTCGCGGGCCGCTTCGAGGAGCGCCGCGGGGATCTCGTCGTAGTTCACCCCCACGGCGAACCCGAGCCCGACGACCCCGGCGGCGAGCAGCCGCCGCACGTAGCGGCGCATCGCCTCCAGGTCCTCGGCGTCGAGGGTGAGCGCGGTGGTGAGCAGCAGCTCGCCGCCCTCCATGTAGGGCACGGGATCGGCGAGCTCACTGACGTGCGCCCAGCGGACGGGGGTGTCGAGACGGTCCTCCCCGGCACGGACGACGAGCTTGAGGGCGGAGTGCTGCGCGAGCGAGGCGAGGGTGGGCGGCATTGGGGACCGTCGGACCTTTGGGGGGAGGGTGGCGCGCCGCCCGTCGGACGGCGCGCTCCTGATTGTGCCAGTCCGCGCGAAGGGTAGCGCTCAGCTTCGGAGGTCGACGAGGAGCGGGGGGACGTGCTCGCCCCTCACATGGGTGAGGGAGAGGACGGCGTGGCCGGGGGGGACGGCGTGGGCGAGGTCGGAGGCGGACCAGCGCTGCCGCTCCACCTCCCGTACGGTGACGGCCTCCGCGGTGGCCGCCCGGCCGGTGACCAGTCGCCGCATGAAGTGGAGGGCCTTGGTCAGCGGCTCGTCCGCGACGATCTGCCGGTTGGTGACGTCCCGGGTCTGCACCCACTCGGTGCCCCACGCCTCGGCGAACCGTCCGCCGTCCCAGGGCGCGATGCCCGCGAAGGCCATCCGGCACCCGACCGAACCGAGCAACGGCTCACGCAGCGCCTCGGGCACGTCTTCCAGGCTGCGCAGTGCGAGTACGACCCCTGCGTGTGCGGAGCGGAGTCCCTGGATTGCCCGGAGGGCCTCGCCTGTGACGGTGCGCGTGGCATCGTCGAAGGCCATACAGACGAAGAGGGAGCGATCGCGGCGGCCGAGGGCCGCCTCCGTGAACTGGGCGAGAAGCAGGCGGGAGATGATCCGGGAAGCTTCGGCGTGACCGCGTTCGGGGAGGTCGACGCGGACCCTGAGAGGGTGCGCGAGGGCGCGGGGAGAGAACTGCGGTCGTTCGGCCCGGTCCGTAGCGAAGAAGGGTGCGAAGGCCGGCCGGTCGAGGAAAGCGATCCGCTCTGCGAGCAGGAGGCCGATGTCGTCACCGCGCTCGGCCTGCCGCTGCCGCGCGTCGAGCTCACGCAGCTGGGCGGGGTCGGAGGCGACAGCCGTACGGAGGGCATCGAGGGCGGCAGGAACGCCGGAGAGCAGTTCACTCAGCTCGGGCACGGCGGGGAAACGGCCGTACGCGGCCCGGAAGGGTCCGATGAGCCGGGCGAGTGCGGTGGCGGCACGACGGCTGTCGGCCACCAGGTCGCCGACGAGGGCCTCGGCCACGATCCTGGCGGCCTCGTCGGGGTCGTCCGTGCCGCCGTACAGATCGAGGTCGTGAGTGGACTCCGGACGTCCGACGGAGACGACGACGTCAAAAGCCCTGTCGGGGCCGAGCAGGTCGCCATGGGCGGTGACGGCGACGACCGCAGCACGATTGGCCAGGGCCTCGAGACAGAGGAACTCCACAACCGGCCGGACCAGGCGCGTGGTCTTTCCGCTTCCCGCGGGTCCGACGGCGAGCAGCGACGTGCCGAGAAGCGCGGGCTCCAGGGCGATGCCGGTGGTGCGCCGGGCATACGGGTTGCGGGGGTGGTCCGCCACGGTGCCGATCTTCACCTGGTGGGTGAAGAGGTCGTGCGGAGAGGTACGACCGGGTAGATCACGAGCGCCCGAGGGGTGGGGGAACGCGGACGCCCCCCGGTGCAGCACCGCTTCGACGAATGATCCCAGGTGGTTCGGGACGGCTTGGACCGCCTGCCAGGCACGCGTGATCCTCGCGTAGTCGACGTCGTTCATGCGGCCCGCTCCGGCCTCTTCAGCCAGCCGGTCGGCGGGTGCGTCCTGTCCCGCCGCCCTGAGGCGCGGCCATCTGCCGGGATCTCCCGGAGACCCCTCTTCCACGGGCGGCTCGGCCCGGGGGCCCGTTTCCGCTCGGTGCACACCGACGAGAGGAAGCAGGTAGCGCCGGGTCACCTCGCCCCACCGTCCGATGCGGAAGACGAAGGCGATCAGGCCGGCCACCAGGGCGAGGTCGATGATCTTGCCGATGATCCCCTTGACCACCGGATCATCGGAGAGCTTGATCAGCGCACCTGCCCAGTAGTGCGGGTCGAGCCAGAACGGGAGGTAGTAGTTGTCGTACAGCGACCAGATGAGCAGCCCGACGAGAGCCGAGATCAGCGCGCCGCTCAGCAGCTGTGTACCCGGCACGTCCTCACGTGGCGCGTCGGGGCGAGGTGCGTGGCCGTAGCGCCAGACGCCGGCGGCGGCCTCGGGCCTCGGTACACGGAGCCAGGTGCCCAGGGAGGGGCCGACAGCGGGCGTGTGGGCGGGCGGCGGAGGTACCGGGCGCGCGGGTGGAGTCGGCGGCGCCGGGTAGGGGATGGCGGACGGCGGCGGTCCCGCCGGTCGTGGTACCGCGTCCCCCTTCGTGTCGCGTGACTCGTACGTACCGTCGGTCTCCATGAACCCCTGCCCCCTGACCAGCCAGGTCGCCGCGTCTGTGCCACCGTCAATCTAGTGGGCCCGCGGCGCCCCGGAGGGATTTCGACCACCCGTGCGGCCGATCCCCGCCGACGCGGCCCGGCCGCCTCCCGCAGGGCCCGCCCCGCGGTGTGGGCCGGCCCCCGCCGTGCGGCGCCGGCGCCCTCCCGTCAAGCTTCATGTCCATCCCGGACAACGACACGCCCCCCACCACTCCCGATCGGCGCATGCCTCCGCCCCTTCCCCCCGCCTAGCCTGCGGAGGAAACCCACAAGTGCGTCCAGAACACCCCCAGGAGCCCCGCATGAACGCTGTCCCGCAGGAGCGGCGCGTCGTCACCGCCATCCCCGGTCCGAAGTCGCAGGAGCTTCAGGCCCGACGCCTCGACGCGGTCGCCGGTGGCGTGGGCTCCACGCTGCCGGTCTTCACCAAGCGGGCCGGCGGCGGCATCATCGAGGACGTCGACGGGAACCGCCTGATCGACTTCGGCTCCGGCATCGCCGTGACCTCGGTCGGCGCCTCCGCCGAGGCCGTCGTGCGCCGCGCCTCCGCGCAGCTCCAGGACTTCACCCACACCTGTTTCATGGTGACCCCGTACGAGGGCTACGTCGAGGTCTGCGAGGCGCTCGCCGAGCTGACCCCGGGCGACCACGCCAAGAAGTCGGCCCTGTTCAACTCGGGCGCCGAGGCCGTCGAGAACGCGGTCAAGATCGCCCGTTCGTACACCAAGCGCCAGGCCGTCGTCGTCTTCGACCACGGCTACCACGGCCGTACGAACCTGACGATGGCGCTCACCTCGAAGAACATGCCGTACAAGCAGGGCTTCGGTCCGTTCGCGCCCGAGGTGTACCGCGTGCCGGTGGCCTACGGCTACCGCTGGCCCACCGGTGCCGAGAACTGCGGCCCCGAGGCCGCCGCCCAGGCGATCGACCAGATCAGTAAGCAGATCGGCGCCGACAACGTCGCCGCGATCATCATCGAGCCGGTCCTCGGCGAGGGCGGCTTCATCGAGCCGGCCAAGGGCTTCCTGCCGGCGATCGTGAAGTTCGCCAACGACAACGGCATCGTCTTCGTCGCGGACGAGATCCAGTCCGGCTTCTGCCGCACCGGCCAGTGGTTCGCCTGCGAGGACGAGGGCGTCGTCCCGGACCTCATCACCACCGCCAAGGGCATCGCCGGCGGTCTGCCGCTCGCCGCCGTCACCGGCCGCGCCGAGATCATGGACTCCGTCCACGGCGGCGGCCTGGGCGGCACCTACGGCGGCAACCCGGTGGCCTGCGCCGGTGCGCTCGGCGCCATCGAGACGATGAAGGAGCTCGACCTCAACGGCAGGGCCAAGCGTATCGAGGAGGTCATGAAGGCCCGCCTCACCGCCATGCAGGAGAAGTTCCCGGCCATCGGCGACATCCGCGGCCGCGGCGCCATGATCGCCATCGAGCTGGTGAAGGACCCCGCCACCAAGGAGCCGTACGCGGAGGCCGCCGGCGCCCTGGCGAAGGCCTGCCACGCGGAGGGCCTCCTGGTCCTGACCTGCGGCACCTACGGCAACGTGCTCCGCTTCCTGCCGCCGCTGGTCATCGGCGAGGACCTGCTGAACGAGGGCCTCGACATCATCGAGAACGCGTTCGCCCGGATCTGATCCACCGGCCCGTGAGGGCCGTGGTGTGAAGACTCTGTGGGGGGCCGATGGCGGGACGCGTTTCCCGCTGTCGGTCCCCCTTTCCCTGACGTACGGTTCCCACGGATGAGAGAAACACCCCGGGCGGAGCCTCCCCAGCCCCGTCCGCACCGTGCCTCCGCGCACGCCGCCGGCGCCTCGTGCCCCGGCACTCCTCACCGATCGGACGGCCGCACGCCCCATACCCCCCGGGGCGCGCGGCGGACCGGTCCTCCCGGCCGTCCTGGAACCACCCCCCCTGTTCCAGGGCGGCCGGCTCTCCTCTCGGCGCTCGTCGCCCTCGCCGTCGTGACCTGGCAGGTACTCGTCCACGGCCCCTTGGCCAGGCTCGACGAGCGGGTGTCCCGGGCCCTGGTGGACACGGTCCCCCGGCCCCTGAGCGAACTCGCCTCCGACCTCGGCAACCTGCCCGTCGCCCTCCCCGTGCTCGGCTGCGCCATGGCGTACGCGGTGTGGCGCGGGCGGTGGCGGGCCGCCCTGTGCGCGGGCCTCGCCATGGCCGCCGTACCGCTCCTCGTGGTTCCGATGAAGCTGTGGACCGCGCGGCCCGGACCCCTGGAGCCGTGGGCGCACGGCTACTACCCGTCGGGCCACACGGCCACCGCGCTGGTGGCCTACTTCGGCGCGGCCTTCCTCGTCTCGAACCGGCTGGTCCCCGTCGCCGCCGTGCTGACGGCGGTGACGGGGACCGGGCTGGTGCTGCGGGGCTACCACTGGCCGCTGGACGTGGTGGCCAGTCTCTGTCTGGGGCTGTGGATCCTGGCCGTCAGCTCCAGTTGTACGCGTCGAAGTTCTTCGAGAACTCCCACTGGTTGAAGCGGTCCCAGTTGATGGACCAGGTCATCAGGCCGCGCAGGGCGGGCCAGGTGCCGTGGGTCTGGTACGAGCCGCAGTCGACCTTCTTCGTGAGGCAGTTCAGGGCCTTGTTGACCTCGGCCGGGCTGGTGTGGCCGTTGCCCGCCTGGGTGGAGGCCGGGAGGCCGATGGCGACCTGGTCGGCGCGGAGGGCCGGGAAGAAGCGGTCGGCGTTGCCCGCCACCGGGAAGCCGGTGAGGAGCATGTCGGTCATCGCGATGTGGAAGTCCGCGCCGCCCATCGAGTGGTACTGGTTGTCCAGGCCCATGATCGGGCCCGAGTTGTAGTCCTGGACGTGCAGCAGGGTGAGGTCGTCGCGCAGGGCGTGGATGACCGGCAGGTAGGCGCCGGCGCGCGGGTCCTGGCCGCCCCAGGGGCCGGAGCCGTAGAACTGGTAGCCGAGCTGGACGAAGAAGGTCTCCGGGGCCATGGTGAGGACGAACTTCGCGCCGTACTTGGCCTTGAGGGTCTTGACCGCCTGGATCAGGTTGACGACGACCGGGCTGGTCGGGTTCCGGAAGTCGGTGTCGCCGGTCTGGAGCGAGAGGGAGTGGCCCTCGAAGTCGATGTCCAGGCCGTCGAGCCCGTACTCGTCGATGATCTTCGAGACGGAGGTGACGAAGGCGTCGCGGGCGGCCGCGGTGGAGAGCTGGACCTGGCCGTTCTGGCCGCCGATGGAGATGAGGACCTTCTTGCCGGCGGCCTGCTTGGCCTTGATCGCCGCCTTGAACTCCGCCTCCGACTCGACGTTGGGGCACTCGGTGGCCGGGCAGAGCTTGAAGCGGATGTCGCCCGAGGTCACCGAGGTCGGCTCGCCGAAGGCCAGGTTGATGACGTCCCAGGAGTCGGGGACGTCGGCCATGCGGGTGTAGCCGGAGCCGTTGGCGAAGCTGGCGTGGAGGTAGCCGACGAGGGCGTGCGCGGGCAGGCCCTGGTTGCCGCCGTCCCCGCCGCCGCCGCTGGTCGTGGTCGCGGTGACGGCGGCGGACTTCGGGGACTCGCCCGCCGCGTTCGCGGCGCTGACCTGGAAGGTGTACGCGGTGGAGGGCGTGAGACCGGTCGCGGTGGCCGAGGTGCCGGTCACCGTCTGGATCTTCGTGGTGCCCCGGTAGACGTGGTACGAGGTGGCGCCGGAGACCGCGCTCCAGGTCAGCGGCACGGTGGTGGAGGTCGGGGAGCCGGCCGCGAGCCCGGTGGGGGCGGTGGGGAGCTGGACCGGGTCGCCGCCGGGGCCGTACAGGGAGAGGTCGTCGGCCTGGTAGGCGGGGGTGCCGTACCAGCCGTGGGTGTAGATCGTGACCGAGGTGGTCGAGGGGCCCGTGGTGAACGAGGTCGAGAGCTTCTGCCAGTCGGGGGCCGAGCCCGTCCAGGTGGAGACGTCGGTGGTGCCGGTGCCGGTGGCGCCCAGGTAGACGTAGCTGCCGCGCACCCAGCCGCTCAGCGCATACGTGGAGTTCGGCTTCACGGTGACGGTCTGGGAGCAGCGGGCGTTGTCGCTGCCGGCCGGAGTGGCCCGGAGTGCCTTCGTGCCGCCGTGCACGGGCGACGTGACGACGGCGCCGCTGCCCGCCGTACAGGTCCAGCCGTCGAGTCCGGCCTCGAAGCCGCCGTTGCGGGCGAGTTCGGCGTCGGCGGCCTGGGCGCCGGGGGTGAGCGCGAGGAGTCCACCGGCGGCGAGGGCGCCGGCCAGGATCAGGGTGAGGGGTCTGGAGCGGGCCACGACTGCCTCCGGGAGGGGGAGAGGGGAGGTGGGGGAATCGAAGGGAGCGCGCCACAGCATGGTCCAGACCAATCGAGTGGTCAAGACCTCTGTACGGACGACCTCTTCGCTCAGTCCCCGTCCACCACCCCCTCCCCCCGGGCCAGTCGGCCCGCCGCCTCGTGCATCGCCAGCTCCAGGAGCGGGGCGTCGGTGAGGGTCCCCGAGCCGTCCGGGACCACCAGCCAGCGCACCGCGCCGTTCGCCCGGCCCGGGTACGGGACGACGATCCAGGTCCCGGAGCCCGCGCTGCGGATGCCGGTGCCGAGCCAGCGGGCGGCGGTGCCCGGCGGGACGAAGAAGCCCATCCGGGCGTCGCCGAAGTCGGTCAGGACCGGGCCCGGCCGGCCCACCAGGCGGGTCAGCACGTCGAGCGTGGGATAGCCGAGCCCGGCCGGCAGGATCAGCACGTCCCACCGCACGCCGGCGGGCAGCAGCGCGACCCCGTGCGGGCTGCGCTCCCACTCCCACCGGCAGGCGTCGGGATCGGGCGCGGCCGAGAGCAGCCACTCCACCGCGCTCCTGGCGCCCGTGGTCCCCGTACCAGTCATCGCGACGTCCTCCTTCCGTGTGGACACGGTGTCCACACGGAGAGAGCGGGGAGGGCGGCTCCTCTTACGCGACTTCGCCCACTCGTCGGTTGTGACGTGCGTCACTCGGCCGGTCGTGACCGCTCAGCTGTCGAAGCCCAGGCCCAGGCGGTCCATCGCCTTCAGCCACAGGTTCCGCCGGCCGCCGTTCTCGTCGGCGCGGGCGAGTGACCACTTGGTGAGGCCGATGCCGGCCCAGGCGACCGGCTCGGGCGGGAACGGCAGCGGCTTGGAGCGGACCATCTCCAGCTCGGTGCGCTCGGTGCGCTCCCCCGCGAGCAGGTCGAGCATCACGTCGGCGCCGAAGCGGGTGGCGCCGACGCCGAGGCCGGTGAACCCGGCCGCGTACGCCACCTTGCCCTTGTGGGCCGTGCCGAAGAAGGCCGAGAAGCGGGAGCAGGTGTCGATCGCGCCGCCCCAGGCGTGGCTGAAGCGGAGCCCTTCGAGCTGCGGGAAGCAGTGGAAGAAGTGCTCGGCCAGCTTGAGGTACGTCTCGGGGCGGTGGTCCCTCTCGGCGCTGACCTTGCCGCCGAAGGGGTAGATCGCGTCGTAGCCGCCCCACAGGATCCTGTTGTCGGCGGTGATCCGGAAGTAGTGGAACTGGTTGGCGGAGTCGCCGAGCCCCTGCCGGTTCCTCCAGCCGATCGAGGCGAGCTGTTCGGCGCCGAGCGGTTCGGTGGTCAGGGCGTAGTCGTAGACCGGGACCGTGTAGGCCCTGACCCGCTTGACCAGGGACGGGAAGACGTTGGTGCCGAGCGCGACCCGGCGGGCGAGGACCTTGCCGTACGGGGTGCGCACGCCCATGCCGGCGCCGACGGAGACCAGGTCCAGGCCGGGGGTGTTCTCGTGGATCCGGACGCCCAGGCCCAGGCAGGCCCGCTTGAGGCCCCAGGCCAGCTTGGCGGGGTTCAGCATGGCGACCCCCCGGCGGTCCCACAGGCCGCCGAGGAAGGTCGGCGAGTCGACCTCGGCGCGCACCGCGTCCCGGTCGAGGACGTCGACGCCGTCGGCGAGGCCGAGCCGTTCGAGCTCCGCGTGCACCTCGTGCAGCTCCTCGACCTGGTACGGCTCGGTGGCCACGTCGATCTCGCCGGTGCGCTCGAAGTCGCAGTCCAGGGAGTAGCGGGCGACGGCCGCCTCGATGGCGTCGAGGTTCCGCTCGCCCAGCTCCTCCAGCTTCGGCAGCTCGCCCGGCCAGCGGGCGAGCCCGTTGCCGAAACCGTGGGTGAGGGAGGCGGCGCAGAAGCCGCCGTTGCGGCCCGAGGCGGCCCAGCCCACCTCGCGCCCCTCGATCAGGACGACGTCCCGGGAGGGGTCGCGCTCCTTGGCGAGGAGCGCGGTCCACAGTCCGCTGTAGCCGCCGCCGACCACGAGGAGGTCGCACTTCTCGGTGCCGGTGAGGGCGGGCAGGGCTCCGGGCTTGCCGGGGTCTTCCAGCCAGAAGGGGACGGGCTGGGCGTCGGAGAGAGATCGGGCGGCGAGACGCATGGCGACTGGGGCCATGGTTTCCAACTCCTTCGGTGCCTGGGCGGCCTTCGCTCAGGCTGTTGCTGTTTTCTTGCGCCGGTTCGTGATGATCTGTCCGGCCATGACCACCAGTACCGCGAGGACGAACATCGCGGTGCCGATGACGTTGATCTGAACGGGTGTTCCGCGCTGCGCCGAGCCCCAGACGAACATGGGGAAGGTGACCGTGGAGGGTCCCGCGTTGAAGTTGGTGATGATGAAGTCGTCGAACGAGAGCGCGAAGGCGAGCAGTCCGCCGGCGGCGATGCCGGGGGCGGCGATCGGCAGGGTGACGCGCAGGAAGGTCTGCGCGGGCCCCGCGTAGAGGTCGCGCGCGGCCTCCTCGAGACGCGGGTCCATGGACATGACCCTGGCCTTGACCGCCGTCACGACGAACGACAGGCAGAAGGTGATGTGGGCGATCAGGACCGTCCAGAAGCCCAGCTCGATCCCCATGTTGAGGAAGAGGGTGAGCAGCGAGGCGGCCATGACGACCTCGGGCATCGCCATCGGCAGGAAGATCAGCGAGTTGATCGAGCCGCGCGCCCGGAAGCGGTAGCGGACGAGCGCGAAGGCGATCGCCGTGCCGAGGGCGACGGCGCCGAGGGTGGCCCAGGCGGCGAGCCGGAGCGAGAGCGACAGCGACTGGCACATGTCGGCGACGCCGCAGGGGTCCTTCCAGGCGTCCAGGGAGAACTGCTGCCAGGAGTAGTTGAAGCGCCCGTTCGGCTTGTTGAACGAGAACGCCATCACGACGAGGTTCGGCAGGATCATGTACGCGAGCGTCAGCAGGCCCGCGACGACGACGAGGTTCTTGCGGATCCAGCGCATCAGACGAGGTCCTCCGTTCCGGCGCGGCGGATGTAGACGGTGACCATGACCAGGACGATCGCCATGAGGATGAAGGAGAGCGCGGCGGCCGTCGGGTAGTCGAGGACCCGCAGGAACTGCGACTGGATGACGTTGCCGACCATCTTGGTGTCGGTCGAGCCGAGCAGTTCGGAGTTGACGTAGTCGCCGCTCGCCGGGATGAAGGTGAGCAGGGTGCCGGAGACGACGCCGGGCATCGACAGCGGGAAGGTCACCTTGCGGAAGGTGGTGGCCGGGGAGGCGTACAGGTCCTGCGCGGCCTCGTGCAGGCGCCCGTCGATCCGCTCCAGGGAGGTGTAGAGGGGCAGGATCATGAAGGGCAGGAAGTTGTACGTCAGGCCGCAGACGACCGCCATCGGGGTGGCGAGCACGCGGTCGCCCTCGGTCCAGCCGAGCCAGCTCGTCACGTCGAGGACGTGCAGCGCGTTCAGCGCGTCGACCACGAGGCTGTCGTCCGCCAGGATCGTCTTCCACGCCAGGGTCCGGATGAGGAAGCTGGTGAAGAAGGGGGCGATGACCAGGACGAGGAGCAGGTTGCGCCAGCGGCCGGCCCGGAAGGCGATCAGGTACGCGAGCGGGTAGCCGAGCAGCAGGCAGAGGACGGTCGCGGTCCCGGCGTAGAGCAGGGAGCGGACGAACTGGGGCCAGTACTCCTGGAGGGCCTCCCAGTAGGTCGGGAAGTGCCAGGTGACCTCGAAGCCGGCTTCGAGGGAGCCGGTCTGGACCGAGGTGGAGGCCTGGTAGACCAGCGGCAGCGCGAAGAAGACGAGCAGCCAGACGATGCCGGGGAGCAGCAGCCAGTAGGGGACGAGCCGCTTGCGGGTGGCGGGCTTGCGCAGAACCGGTTCCTCGACCGGTTCCGGCGCCTCTTTCGTGAGGACGGGGGCGCTCATCCGGCGTCCTCCACGCTCTCCACGCCCGCGTCGATGTCCTGATCGGCGTCGAGTCCGAAGGTGTGGGCCGGGTTCCAGTGCAGGACCACCTCGGCGCCCGGGACGAGCCGCGCGTCCCGCTCGATGTTCTGCTCGTACACCTGGAGTTCGGCCCCGGCGGGCGAGTTCACCACGTACTGGGTGGAGACGCCGATGAAGGAGGAGTCGGCGATCCGGCCGGTGACGCGGTTGCGGCCGTCGGCTATCGCGCCGGCGTCGTCCGCGTGCGTGAGGGAGATCTTCTCGGGGCGGACGCCCACGAGCAGCCGGCCGCCCGCGCGGACGGCGGGGGTACAGCGGTCGCCGGGGACCCGGAGCTTGCCGCCGCCCGCCGTGACCAGCACGTCGGAACCCGCCTCCAGGACCTCGGCCTCGATGAGGTTGGAGGTGCCGAGGAAGTTGGCGACGAAGGTGGTCCGCGGGTTCTCGTACAGGTCGGCGGGGGCGCCGAGCTGCTCGACCCGGCCGCCGTTCATCACCGCGACCTGGTCGGCCATGGTCATGGCCTCCTCCTGGTCGTGGGTGACGTGCACGAAGGTGATGCCGACCTCGGTCTGGATCCGCTTGAGCTCCAGCTGCATCTGGCGGCGCAGCTTGAGGTCGAGGGCGCCCAGCGGCTCGTCGAGGAGGAGCACCTGCGGGTGGTTGATGAGGGCGCGGGCCACGGCGACGCGCTGCTGCTGGCCGCCGGAGAGCTGGTGCGGCTTATGCCGGGCCTTGTCGCCGAGCTGGACGAGCTCCAGCATCTCGTCGACCTGCTTCTTGACCGACTTGATGCCGCGGCGGCGCAGGCCGAAGGCGATGTTCTCGGAGATGTCCATGTGCGGGAAGAGCGCGTAGGACTGGAAGACGGTGTTGACCGGCCGCTTGTAGGGCGGGAGGTCGGTGACGTCGGTGTCGCCGAGGAAGACGGTGCCGGTGCTGGGGTCCTCCAGGCCGGCGATCATGCGCAGGGTGGTGGTCTTGCCGCAGCCGGAGGCGCCGAGGAGGGCGAAGAAGGAGCCCTGCGGGACGGTCAGGTCGAGCGGGTGGACGGCGGTGAAGGAGCCGTACGCCTTGCTGATCCCGGTGAGGCGGACGTCGCCGCCGCCCGTGTTCTTTCCGGTGTGGGCAGTCTTGTCAGTCATGGGTCGTGGTCCCGGGGGAGTGAGAGGGGTGGACGAGGCCGGACTCAGGCGCCGATGAGCTTGGCGAACTTCTCCTCGTACGCCGTCTCCTCTGCGCCGGTGAGCGAGCGGAAGGCGCGCGACTTCTTCGCCATGGCCTTGTCGGGGAGGATCAGCGTGTTGTCCGCGAGCTCGGGATCGATCTTGGTGAGCTCGTCCTTCACCCCGTCGACGGGGCAGACGTAGTTGATGTACGCGGCGAGCTGGGCGGCGACGGGGAGCTCGTAGTAGTGGTCGATGAGCTTCTCGGCGTTGGTCCTGTGCCGGGACTGCGCGGGGACGAGCAGGTTGTCGGTGGAGGTGATGTAGCCGGCCGCCGGTATGGAGTAGCGGATGTCGGGGTTGTCCGCCTGGAGCTGGATGACGTCGCCGGCCCAGGCGAGACAGGCGGCCATGTCGCCCTTGTCGAGGTCGGACGTGTAGTCGTTGCCGGTGAAGCGGCGTATCTGCTTCTTGTCGACGCCCTTCTGGAGGCGTCCGATCGCCGCGTCGAAGTCGGCGTCCGTGAAGGAGCCCGGGTCCTTGCCGAGGTCGAGCAGGGTCATGCCGACGGTGTCGCGCATCTCGGTGAGGAAGCCGACCCGGCCCTTGAGGGAGGGGTCGTCCAGGAGCTGGGTGACCGAGTCGACCTTCTTCCCGCCGGTCGCCTTCACGTTGTACGCGATGACGGTGGAGATGCCGGTCCAGGGGTACGAGTGGGCGCGGCCCGGGTCCCAGTCGGGGTTGCGGAACTGGGCGGAGAGGTTGGTGTAGGCGTGGGGGAGGTTCGAGGGGTCGAGCTTCTGCACCCAGCCGAGGCGGATCATCCGGGCGGCGAGCCAGTCGGTGACGCATATGAGGTCGCGTCCGGTGTCCTGGCCGGCGGCGAGCTGCGGCTTGATCTTGCCGAAGAACTCGACGTTGTCGTTGATGTCCTCGGTGTACTTGACCTTGATCCCGGTGCGCTTCTCGAACGCCTCCAGGGTGGGGCGGGACTTCTCGTCCTCGCTGACGTCCATGTACTCGGTCCAGTTGGAGAAGGCGACCGTCTTCTCCTTGGCCGAGTCGTCCGTGGAGGCGGCGCCCTGGCCCTCCCGCTTGGCGGGCGGGATGCCGCAGGCGCTCAGGGACGCGAGGCCTCCGACGGTGAGCGCGCCGACGCCGCCCGCGCGCAGCATCGAACGGCGGCTGAGGGCGCCCCGGCCGCTCGTCATGCTGCGCCGTATCGCCGCGAGCTGGGCGGCGGACAGGCTGTCGGGCTCGTACTGCTCCATGCGCTGTGCCCTTTCGGGAGGGTTGCGTCGCCGGTCGGGCGACGGTCGGCTATCGGTCCCCGAAGATCGTGCGGTGCCAGTCCTTCGCGGCGACTGCGGTGTTGTCGTACATCACGTGCTTGACCTGCGTGTACTCCTCGAAGGAGTACACCGACATGTCCTTTCCGTAGCCCGAGGCCCGGGTTCCCCCGTGGGGCATCTCGCTGATGATCGGGATGTGGTCGTTGACCCAGACGCAGCCGGCCTTGATCTCCCGGGTGGCCCGTCCCGTCCGGTAGACGTCGCGGCTCCAGGCGGAGGCGGCGAGGCCGTAGGGGGTGTCGTTGGCGAGCTCGATGCCCTCGTCGTCGGTGTCGAAGGGCAGGGCCACCAGGACCGGGCCGAAGATCTCCGACTGCACGACCTCGCTGTCCTGCGCGGCGCCGGTGATCAGGGTCGGACGGTAGTACGCACCGTCCTCCAGGTCCCCGCCGGGTGCTTCGCCGCCGGTGACGACGGTGGCGTAGGCGCGGGCGCGGTCGACGAAGCCGGCGACCCGGTCGCGCTGGGCGTGGCTGATCAGCGGGCCGAGGTCGGTGTCCGGGGCGAAGGGGTCGCCGAGCCGTACGGACTCCATGAGTTCGGCGACGCGGGCGGTGAAGGCGTCGAAGAGGGGGCGCTGGACGTAGGCGCGCGTGGCGGCGGTGCAGTCCTGGCCGCTGTTGATGAGGGAGGCGGCGACGGCGCCGTGGGCGGCGGCCTCCAGGTCGGCGTCGTCGAAGACGACGAAGGGGGCCTTGCCGCCGAGTTCGAGGTGGAGGCGCTTGACGGTGGCGGTGGCGATCTCGGCGACCCGCCTGCCGACCGGGGTGGAGCCGGTGAAGGAGGTCATGACGACGTCGGGGTGGCCGACGAGGTGTTCGCCGACGGTCCGGCCGGCGCCGTTGACGACGTTGATCACGCCGTCGGGGATGCCGGCGTCCGTGGCGGCCTGCGCGAACATCAGGGAGGTGAGGGGGGTGAGTTCGGCGGGCTTCAGGACGATCGTGTTGCCGGCGGCGATCGCCGGGAGGATCTTCCAGGCGGCCATCTGGAGGGGGTAGTTCCAGGGGGCGATGGAGCCGACGACGCCCAGGGGCTCGCGCCGTACGTAGGAGGTGTGGTCGCCGGAGTACTCGGCGGCGGCCTGGCCCTGGAGGTGACGGGCGGCCCCGGCGAAGAAGGCGGTGTTGTCGACCGTGCCGGGCACGTCGAACTCGGCGGTGAGCTTGAGCGGCTTGCCGCACTGGAGGGACTCCACGCGGGCGAAG
Source organism: Streptomyces bikiniensis (assembly GCF_000716625.1). NCBI lineage: Bacteria > Bacillati > Actinomycetota > Actinomycetes > Kitasatosporales > Streptomycetaceae > Streptomyces > Streptomyces bikiniensis. The sequence goes on from NZ_JNXJ01000007.1 coordinate 82,205, forward strand.
TCCTCGGCCCGCTCGGCGAGGAGGCCCGCGAAGCGGTGCAGGGCGTCGGAGCGCTCGCCGGGGGTGGCACGCGCCCAGCCCGGGAAGGCGGCCTTGGCGGCGGCCACGGCCTCGTCCACGTCGGCGGTGGAGGCGAGCGCGTAGGTGTACACGCTCTTCCCGGTCGCCGGGTCGATCACGTGGTGGTCCTCGCCGGACGTTCCGGGGCGGAGCCTTCCGCCGATGTACTGCGCGCCGTCCGCGAAGCGGTCCGTCACCTGGAAGCGGTTGCCCATGACGCTCTCCGTTGTCCCAGCTCGAATTGAGTGCCGATCCTGACAGAGGGACGACCACCCAACAAGTGATTCCGTTGTTGCCTTTTGGTTACGCGACGGATTCGGTCGACCATGTGTCGAGGTCGTCGGAAAATCTCCGTACGGAGTGTCCGTGGCGGATGCCAGACTCCCATGCATGAGCGCGATCGAGCAGCTGACACAGCAGGTCAGCAGGGGTGACGGGGTGAAGTGGCTGCACTTCTGGGGTCACCGTCCGCACCCGGACGGACACCTTTCGGCGAGCTGTCTGAGCCAGTGGTGGCCGTCCCCCTTCACGGTCGACGGGACGGCCTACGCGACCGCGGAGCACTGGATGATGGCCGCCAAGGCGCGGCTCTTCGGAGACGCGGACGCCGAGCGGGCCGCGCTGGCCGCCCGTACCCCCGCCGAGGCCAAGAAGGCGGGCCGGACGGTGCGGGGCTTCGAGGACGCGGTGTGGGAGCGGGAGCGGTTCGGGATCGTGGTCGAGGGCAGCGTCCACAAGTTCTCCTCGGACGAGGCCCTGCGCGCGTATCTGCTCGGCACCGGCGCCCGGGTCCTGGTGGAGGCCAGTCCGGTGGACCGGGTCTGGGGCATCGGGCTCGCCGCGACCGACCCCGGCGCCCACGACCCGGCGCGCTGGCGCGGCCTCAACCTGCTCGGCTTCGCCCTCATGGAGGCGCGGGAGCGGCTGCGGGGCGCGTGACGCCGTGCGTCACGCGTCACGCGTTACGCGTCATGCGTCACGCGTCATGCGTCACGCGTCACGCGTCACGCGTCACGCGTCATGCGTCACGCGTCATGCGGAAGGGCCCCGCACCGGATGTCCGGTGCGGGGCCCTTCCCCGTGCGCACGGCTTGCGCACGGCGCCTCAGCGGGTGGTCTCCAGGACCAGGGAGGAGGCGAACGGGTCGTCCTCGTAGCCGCCGGAGTCCTCGAAGGACGAGGGGTCCTGGGCGATCGCCCAGATGACGAAGCCGAGGAAGACCGCGCTGACCACGGTGCCGACGGCGCCGAGGACGATGCCGGCGACCGCCATCCCCCGGTTCGTCGCCTCGCCCCGGCCCGCCTTCTTCACCCCGATGATGCCGAAGATCAGGGCCAGGACGCCGAGGATCACCCCCAGGCCGTACAGGCAGAAGCCCGCGACCGCGACGATGCCGAGCACCAGCGCGGCCGTGCCCATGCCGTTGGAGGGGGACTGCTGCCAGCCGGGCTGACCGCCGTACCCCGGATATCCGGGGTAGCCGTACCCGGAGGTCGTCATGGGCGCCGGGGCGGCCGGAGCCGGGTAGCCGTAGCTCCCGACCGTGTCGGCCGGATAGCCGTACGCGCCGGGTGCCGCCGCCGGGCCGCCGGGCGCGACCGGGGGCGGCGGGACGTCGCCGGGGCCGGGCGCGATCGGCATGGACGTGACGGTCTGCTGGTCGTGGACCGGCGGGGGCGGCGGCGCCGCCGGCTTGCTCGGTTCCACCCCGTCGCGGTTCGGCGGAGCCCACGGGTCCGCCGGGTCGTAGCCGCCCGGCTGCTGGTCTCGGTTGTCGGACATGGGCCTCCCCCATCGTGGTCACGTCATGCTACGGCCTCACTCCTGCGGGGGAACCGTCCGGCCTACGATGACCCGATGACCGATCTGCACCCCTTCATCGCGGGCCTCCCCAAGGCCGAGCTGCACGTCCACCACGTGGGCTCCGCCTCGCCCCGGATCGTCGCCGAGCTCGCGGCCCGCCACCCGGACTCCAAGGTCCCCACGGACCCGGAGGCCCTGGCCGACTACTTCACGTTCACCGACTTCGCGCACTTCATCGACGTCTACCTGTCGGTCGTGGACCTGGTCCGCACCCCCGAGGACGTCCGGCTGCTGACCTTCGAGGTCGCCCGGGACATGGCCCGGCAGAACGTCCGCTACGCGGAGCTGACCATCACCCCCTACTCCTCCACCCGCCGGGGCATCGACGAGAACGCGTTCATGGACGCGATCGAGGACGCCCGCAAGGCGGCCGAGGCCGAGTTCGGCACGGTCCTGCGCTGGTGCTTCGACATCCCCGGCGAGGCCGGGCTCGAAGCCGCCGAGGAGACCGCGCGGCTGGCCACCACCGAGGGGCTGCGCCCGGAGGGCCTGGTCTCCTTCGGTCTCGGCGGCCCGGAGATCGGGGTGCCGCGCCCGCAGTTCAAGCCGTACTTCGACCGGGCCCGGGCGGCCGGTCTGCGCTCCGTGCCGCACGCGGGCGAGACGACCGGCCCGGAGACCGTCTGGGACGCGATCCGCGAGCTGGGCGCCGAGCGCATCGGGCACGGCACCAGCTCCGTGCGGGACCCGGAGCTCCTGGCGTACCTGGCCGGGCACCGGATCGCCCTGGAGGTCTGTCCGACCTCCAACATCGCCACCCGGGCCGTCGCCACCCTGGACGAGCACCCGATCCGGCAGATGGTGGACGCGGGGGTCCTGGTCACCGTCAACAGCGACGACCCGCCGATGTTCGGCACCGACCTGAACAACGAGTACGCGGTCGCCGCCCGGCTCCTCGACCTCGACGAGCGCGGTCTCGCCGCCCTCGCGAAGAACGCGGTGGAGGCCTCCTTCCTGGACGGGGCCGGCAAGGCCCGGATCGCCGCCGAGATCGACGCGTACACCGAGGCGTGGCAGGCCCGCTGACGACACGGGAGGCCGCCGGGGCCCGCGCACCGGCGACACCGGCGGTCGTCCCCGGCCACAATGGCCCCATGCGATCCGTCACTGCCGTGGGCCACCGCGGCGACCCGTACCGCTTCCGCGAGAACACGCTCCGTTCGATCTCCTCGGCGATCGAACGGGGCGCGGACGCGGTCGAGGTGGACGTCCGGCTGACGAGGGACGGAGTGCCCGTCCTCCTCCACGACGACACCCTCAAGCGCCTCTGGGGCCCGGACCGGGCGCTCTCCGCGCTCACGTACGCGCAGGTGGAGGAGGTGACGGCGGGCGGGGTGCCGACCCTGCGGGAGGCCCTGCTCGCCGTCGGGGACCACCGGCTGATGCTGGACCTGCCGGGCGGGAACGAGCACTCGGTCCGGAAGGTCGTCGGCACGGTCCGCGAGTGCGGGGCCGGGGAGCGGGTCTACTACTGCGCCGGGACCGTCGCCATGCTCCAGGTGCGGGCCGCCGACCCGGCCGCCGAGATCGCCCTGACCTGGAACTCGCTCGCCCCGCCCCGGCCGGTGCTCCTCAACGCCGTGCGCCCGCGCTGGCTCAACTACCGCTTCGGCCTGGTGGGCCGGGAGCTGGCCGAGCGGGTGCACCGGGACGGGCTGCTCCTGTCGGCCTGGACGGCGGACACGAAGCGCACGATGCGTAAGCTGATCATGAACGGGGCGGACGCGATCACCACGAACCGCGTCGACGCCCTCGCCGCCGTCCTGCGAGAGGACTCCTGAGGTGAACGACAGCGTGAACGACAGCGCGAGCGCGAACGACAGCGTCGGCGACCGCATCCGCACCGACATCGCCCACAACGCCCGCGTGTGGAACTACTGGCTGGGCGGTAAGGACAACTACCCGGTGGACCGCGCGGTCGGCGCGCAGGTCACCGGCTTCTACCCGAGCATCGGCGAAGTGGCGCGCGCGGACCGGGCGTTCCTCGGCCGGGTGGTGACCCGTCTGGCCGCCGAGGAGGGCGTCCGGCAGTTCCTGGACATCGGCACGGGCCTGCCGACCGCCGACAACACCCACGAGGTGGCCCAGCGGGCGGCCCCCGGGTCCCGGATCGTCTACGTCGACAACGACCCGATCGTCCTCACCCACGCCCGCGCGCTCCTGACGAGCGCGCCGGAAGGCGTCACCGAGTACGTGGACGCCGACGCGCACGACCCGGAGCACATCCTGGCGGCGGCCTCGGCCACCCTGGACCTGTCCCGCCCGGTCGCGGTGATGATGCTGGGCATCCTCAACTTCATCCTGGACACCGACGAGGCCCGCTCCGTCGTACGGACCCTGATGGACGCCGTCCCCTCCGGCAGCTTCCTGGTCCTCACCCACCCCACCCTGGAGCCGGAGCTCGGCGGCGAGGGCAACAGGGCCGCGATGGCGTTCTGGAACGAGAACGCCACCCCGCCGATCACCGCCCGCACCCGCGCCGAGTTCGCCTCCTTCCTGGACGGTCTCGACCTCCTCGAACCGGGCATCGTCTCCTGCTCCCGCTGGCGCTCCGAGGAGGGTGCCGTGGTGGCCCAGTTCGGCGCGGTGGGCCGCAAGCCGTAATGGGCGTACGGGGGGAGGTGCGCGGCGCCCGGGAGCGGGCGCGGACCTGGGCCGCGGACCACCCGCGGGCGGTGGACGCCGGGATCGCGCTCCTGGTCCAGGCGGCGGTGACGATGCCGTTCGTGGTGCCGCGCCCGCCCGGGTCCGAACCGGCGACCTGGCCGGCGTACGGGCTGATGACGCTGACCGTGCTGCCGCTGGTCTGGCGCAGGCGCGCGCCGCTGGGCGTGCTGCTCGCGATCCTGGCGACGAGCGCCCTGTACCGCCTCGCGGTGGAGGGGCCGGGGCAGCCGCTGCCGTACACCGGGCTCGTCGCCGTCCACACGATCGCCGCGCTCGCGCCCGCGTGGCAGCGGCTCGCCACGGTGGGGCTGCTGGTGGTCGCGGTGCCGGTGTCGGTGTGGCTCAACACCCGGTCGGCGCGCGAACTGACCTTCTCCCTCTTCGTGTTCGCCGCCGCCTACGTCTTCGGGCGGCTCACGGACGCCCGGCAGCGCGCGCAGCGGGTCGAGACCGAGCGGGCCGCCGCGCGCGAACGGGCCAGGATCGCCCGGGAGATGCACGACGTCCTGTCGCACGCAGTGAGCCTGATGGTCGTACAGGCGGAGGCGGGCCCGGTGGCGGTGCGGGCGGCGCCGGAGCGCGCCGAGGCCGCCTTCGAGGCGATCTCGGCGACGGGCCGCGACGCGATGGACCAGCTGCGGCGGATGCTGGGGGTGCTGCGCGAGGGCGACGGGGCGGCGGCCCCGCGCGGGCCGCAGCCGGACATCGCCGCGATCCCGGCGCTCGTGGAGCGGGTGCGGGCGGGCGGTCTGGACGTGGCCTACACGACGGAGGGCGGGGTGCGGGCGCTGCCCGCGGCGACCGGCGCGAGCGTCTACCGGATCGTGCAGGAGGCGCTGACGAACGTGGTCCGGCACGCGGGCGCCCGTACCGCGGGCGTACGGCTCGCCCACGCGGACGGCGTCCTGCGGGTCACGGTCACCGACGACGGGCGCGGCCCGCGGCCGGGCTCCGGCGGGCACGGCCTGACGGGCATACGGGAGCGGGCCGCCGCGCACGGCGGGACGGCGGAGACGGGCCCGGGTCCGGGCGGGAAGGGGTTCGAGGTGCGGGTCCTGCTGCCCGTGCCCGGCACGGTGACCTCGACGAGGGCGGAGGCGGAGGCATGACGGTCCGGGTGGTGGTCGCGGACGACCAGGAGCTGGTCCGCGGCGGTTTCGCGATGATCCTGGACGCGCAGCCGGACATCGAGGTGGTGGCGGAGGCCGGGGACGGGACGGAGGCCGTCGAGGCGGTCCGCCGCCACTCCCCCGACGTGGCGCTGCTCGACATCCGGATGCCCCGGACGGACGGCATCGAGGCCTGCCGGACGATCTGCGCCGAGTCCGGCTGCCGGACGGTGATGCTCACGACCTTCGACACCGACGCGTACGTGTACGAGGCGCTGCACGCGGGCGCGAGCGGCTTCCTCCTCAAGGACGTGCGGCGGGACGACCTGGTGCACGCGGTCCGGGTGGTGGCGGCGGGCGACTCGCTGCTCGCGCCGTCGGTGGCCCGGCGCCTGGTGGAGCAGTACACGGCGGGCGGTCCGCGCCGGGCGGCCCCCGATCCGCGCCTGGACGTGCTCACGGCCCGGGAGCGCGAGACGCTGCTGCTGCTCGCGCGGGGCCTGTCCAACGCGGAGATCGCGGCGGAGCTGGTCGTCAGCGACCACACGGTGAAGACCCACGTGGGCAACGTCCTCGCGAAGCTGGGCCTGCGCGACCGGATCCAGGCGGTGATCTGCGCGTACGAGACGGGGCTCGTCGCGGCGGGGACGCCCCGGCCCTGAGGGGCGCCCCGGTCGCGCGGCCCGCCGGCACTCCGCCTCCCCCGCGCGGGGGAGATGACGGCCCGCCCGCTCCCCCGTGCCGGTGAGGAAACCGCCTCCGGAGGACCGCCCGCGCGGGCGATCCCCGCAACGTCCCCGGTCAGCAGGATGGAGACGTCGAGAACGACGGCCCACATCCAAGGAGTCGACCGCCATGCGCACATCCGTCCGCACCCTGCTCGCCACCGCCCTGGTCCTGGGCGTCGCCGCCGGTCCGGCGCTCGGCCCGGCCGTGGCGGCGCAACCGGCCACGGCCGCCCGCCCCGCGCAGGACGCCGGCCTCGCGAAGACGATGGCGGCGGCGATCGCGGGCCTCCCCCGCGCCGACGCGACGGCCGCGCTGGTCCGGGTCGGCGGCACGGAGGGGGCCTGGCAGGGGAGCTCGGGCGTCCGCGACCTGGAGTCGGGCGCCCCGGCGGACCCGGCGGGACGCTTCCGGGCCGGCTCGGTGACCAAGGTGTTCACGGCGGCGACCGTCCTCCTGCTCGCCGCCGAGCGCCGGATCGACCTGGACCGCCCGGCCCGCGCGTACCTGCCGGACCTGGTCCCGGCCCGCTACTCCCGGGTGACCGTCCGGCAGCTCCTGAACCACACCCACGGCATCCCGGCCGCCGACCTGCCGGACCGGACGGTGGAGGAGGCGTACGAGCACCGCTTCGACGTGCACACCCCCGAGGAGCTGGTCCGCTCGGCGACGGCGCAGCCGCGCGAGTTCCGGCCGGGGACCCGGCAGCACTACCTGAACATCGGCTACACGATCGCCGGGCTGATCGTGGAGCGGGTCACGGGCGACTCGTACGAGCGCCAGGTGGAGCGGCGGATCCTGCGCCCGCTCGGACTGGGGGACACCTACCTGCCGGGCGGCGCGTCCGAGATCTCCGGCCCGTACAACCACGGCTACCAGTCGATGCGGCTCGGCGACGGCACGACCGGTCTGCGGGACGTCTCGGCGTGGGGGACGTCGGACGCCTGGGCGGCGGGGGACCTCGTCTCGACCACGGCGGACCTGGAGCGGTTCACCCGGGCCCTGTTCGCGGGCCGGGTGGTGCGCGGGCCGCTCCTGGAGGAGATGTTCACGCTGCCGGAGGTGACGGACCTGGAGACCGGCGCCCCGGCCGCGTACTCCGTCGGCCTGTCGATGAAGCGGCTCGGCGGGCGCGAGGTGTGGGGGAAGACCGGGGGCCGCTGGGGGTACAACGCGGCGATCGGCTCGACCCGGGACGGCTCCCGGACGCTCGTCTACGGGGTCAACTCCACCGACGCCAAGGGCCGGGACGCGAACCCGACGGCACTGGGGGTGATGGTGGCGGCGTACGGCCTGCCGGACTGACCGCCGGGGCGCGCGGCCGGCGGCCGTCAGGCGGCGGGCACGGCCTCCGGGGCCGCCGTCGTCGTGGCGGCCTCCAGACGCTTGATCAGCCGGCGGACGAGGAGCAGCGGCAGGATGCCGAAGACGCCGAAGGACATGTCGACGACCGACCACCAGAAGGGGATCTCGCGGATCGGGCCGCAGATCAGGGCGAGCGGGATGATGCCGACGCAGGCGAGCATGCCGAACTCGACGACCCGGACGTTGCGGACGGGGTCGCGCCAGACGCCGTGGAAGGCGACGGCGATGACCAGGTGGGCGAAGGCCGGCCAGTCGTTGCCGTAGAGGAGGTAGGGGGCGTCCCGGTCGGCGGTCTCCAGGCCGCCCCGGACCCGGTGGATCCACTCGGCGAGTCCGGGGAGGGCGTCGGCGACGGGGGCGGCCCAGCCGGTCAGCGCGGAGTCGAGGAGGCGGAGTTCGGTGACGAGCGGGAAGGCGGTGAGTCCGCTCAGGACCAGACAGACGACGAAGAGGACCAGCCAGGTGCGGATGCGCTCGAGAAGGGCTCTCGGCCCGTTCGTGTCGGTCACGGGGACGGCGTACGCCCGCTCTGAACGCGTTCAAAAGTCAGGGGGCCATTTTTTAGAACACGTTCAAAAGTGCGGGCCGGCCGCCCCGCTCCGGGCGCGGCCACGGTCGCCCCCGCCGCGAGCACGAGCCCCGCCGGACCGCGCCCCGGCGACGGCGGCGGCGGCGATCACGCCCATCACCCCCACGGCCGCGGTGGATTCGCGCTCGTCGTCCCTCTCGGCCGCTCGCCACACCTCCTCCGGCGCCCCGGGGAAGCGCTCGCGCAGGACGGGCGGGTTCTCCCGGAGCCGGCGCGGCCCGTACGGGAGCTCCTCGGCGTCGTGAACGGCCCGGGCGAGGAACAGGCCGTACGCGGCAAGGGGGTCGAGGCGCGAGTCCGCCGTGACAGGGCCGGCTCACAGCCCCACGATCGCGTTCCACTTCTTGGCGAAGGTCAGGCGCTCCTCGGCGGTGACGTCCCGGGCGATGGCGAGCCGGCTCCGCATGGCGGAGTCGGGGAAGATCAGCGGGTCCTCGGCGAGCGCGGCCAGTTCCTCGTCGCCGGAGTCCGCGAGGACCCGCTGCGCGGCCGGTACGGGGCAGACGTAGTTGACCCAGGCGGCGAGTTCGGCGGCGACCTCGGGATCGTAGTAGTGGTCGACCAGCTTCTCGGCGTTGGCCTTGTGCCGGGCGAGGTTGGGGACCATGAGGGACTCGGCCCAGAGCTCGGCGCCCTCCTCGGGGACGACGAACTCGATGTCGGGGTTGTCGGCCCGGAGCTGGATGACGTCCCCGGAGTACGCCTGGCAGGCCAGGACGTCGCCGGAGGAGAGGTCCTTGATGTAGTCGTTGCCGGTGAAGCGGCGGATGTGCTTGGCGCGGACGAGCCGCTCGACCCGCTCGCACAGGGCGTGGAAGTCGTCCTCCTTCCAGCGGGTCACGTCGACGCCCTCGCCCATCATCAGCAGGGCGAAGGACTCGTCGAGCCCGGACAGCAGGGTGACCTTCCCGCGCAGGTCGTCGGCCCACAGCTCGTTGACGGAGCGCAGCTCCCGGCCGAGCTTCCGGCGGTTGTACGCGATGCCGGTGATGCCGGACTGCCAGGGCACGGTGTGCAGCCGGCCCGGGTCGAAGGCGGGCGAGCGCAGCTGCGGGTCGAGGTGCGCGGCGACGTTCGGCTGGGCGGCGCGGTCCATCTCCTGGACCCAGCCGAGGCGGACGAAGCGGGCGGCCATCCAGTCGCTGAGGACGATCAGGTCCCGCCCGGTCTCCTGGTGGTTCATCAGGGAGGGGCTGATCCTGCCGAAGAACTCGTCGTTGTCGTTGATCTCCTCGGTGTAGCGGACGGATATCCCGGTCCGCTCCCGGAAGGCGTCCAGGGTGGGGCGCTTCGACTCGTCGTCCTCGTCGGTGTCGATGTAGAGCGGCCAGTTGGCGAAGTCGAGGATCCGGTCGCGGGCCGAGAGGTCCCGGGCGGCGGCCCGGTCGCCCTCCTCCACGAAGGCGGCGGGCACCCCGCACCCGGCGAGCAGGGCGGCGGCCCCGGCGCCGCCCATGCCGCGCAGCAGGGACCGGCGGGACGTGTTCTTCCTGGCTGTCGCTCTCATCCGGGCAGCATCCCGGCCGGTCGCCTCCCGCGGCAATGGACGGTCCGTGCGGGCGGTACGCCGCGGCCCCGACACCCTGTCGAGCGGGGTGCCGGGGCCGCGGCCGGATTCCCGGCGACTAGCCGAGGGACGTCATCACGTGCTTGATACGCGTGTAGTCCTCGAAGCCGTAGCCCGAGAGGTCCTTGCCGTAGCCGGACTTCTTGAAGCCGCCGTGGGGCATCTCGGCGACCAGCGGGATGTGGGTGTTGATCCACACGCAGCCGAAGTCGAGCGCCTTGGACATGCGCATCGCGCGCGCGTGGTCCTTGGTCCAGACGGAGGAGGCGAGGGCGTACTCGACGCCGTTGGCGTACTCCAGGGCCTGGGCCTCGTCCGTGAAGGACTGGACGGTGATGACCGGGCCGAAGACCTCGTTCTGGATGATCTCGTCGTCCTGCTTGAGGCCGGAGACGACGGTCGGGGCGTAGAAGTAGCCCTTGTCGCCGACGCGCTGCCCGCCGGCCTCGACCTTGGCGTGGGCCGGGAGGCGGTCGATGAAGCCGGAGACCTGCTTCAGCTGGTTGGCGTTGTTGAGCGGGCCGTACGCCACGTCCTCGTCGTCCGGCTGCCCGGTCTTGGTCGCGGCGGCGGCCTTGGCGAGCGCGGAGACGAACTCGTCGTGGATGGACTCGTGGACGAGGACGCGGGTGGCGGCCGTACAGTCCTGGCCGGCGTTGAAGAAGCCCGCGCCGGAGATGTCCTCGACGGCCTTCTCGATGTCGGTGTCCTCGAAGACCACGACGGGGGCCTTGCCGCCCAGTTCCAGGTGGACGCGCTTGACGTCCTTGGCGGCCGACTCGGCGACCTGCATGCCGGCGCGGACGGAGCCGGTGATGGAGGCCATGGCGGGGATCGGGTGCTCGACCATCGCACGGCCGGTGTCGCGGTCGCCGCAGACGACGTTGAAGACGCCCTTGGGGACGATCCGCCCGATGATCTCGGCCATCAGGACGGTCGACGCGGGGGTCGTGTCCGAGGGCTTGAGGACGACGGTGTTGCCCGCGGCGAGGGCCGGGGCGAACTTCCAGACGGCCATCATCATCGGGTAGTTCCACGGCGCGACCTGGGCGCAGACGCCGACGGGCTCGCGGCGGACGATGGAGGTCAGGCCCTCCATGTACTCGCCGGCCGAGCGGCCTTCGAGCAGCCGGGCGGCACCCGCGAAGAAGCGGATCTGGTCCACCATCGGCGGGATCTCCTCGCTCGCGGTGAGGGCGACCGGCTTGCCGGTGTTCTCGACCTCGGCGGCGATCAGGTCCTCGGCGCGCTCCTCGAAGGCGTCGGCGATCTTGAGGAGCACCTTCTGGCGCTCGGCCGGGGTGCTGTCGCGCCAGGCGGGGAAGGCGGCCGCGGCGGCCTCCATGGCGGCGTCGACGTCGGCCTGGCCGGAGAGCGGGGAGGTGGCGTACACCTCGCCGGTGGCCGGGTTGATCACGTCGATCGTGCGGCCGTCGGCCGCGTCGCGGAACTCCCCGTTGATGTAGTTACGCAGCCGGCGCAGCTCGGTGGTCACTTGCCACCCCTCCTGTCACGTTCTGACTTCGCACGTCCTCGTGCGCTGTCCCGATGGGTGAGACACCCCAGCCTAATCGCTCGGCTGACGCTTTCAACAGGCCCGACCCCCCACAACTTCGGATTCAGTGAGATCTGGACCGTCACACAACGAATTACATCGCTCCGGGGTTGCAAGACCGACGAGTCTCGGTGCACAGTGAGGTGTGGCCAGTCGAAGCGCAGACTCCAGGACCGGAACCGGTTCGTCCCCGACGATCGACGCCGTCTCCCTGGCGATCATCGAACAGCTCCAGGAGGACGGTCGCCGTCCCTACGCGGCGATCGGCAAGGCCGTCGGCCTCTCCGAAGCCGCCGTGCGGCAGCGCGTCCAGAAGCTGCTCGACCAGGGCGTCATGCAGATCGTCGCCGTCACCGACCCGCTCACCGTGGGTTTCCGGCGGCAGGCGATGGTCGGCATCAACGTCGAGGGTGACCTTGATCCGGTTGCGGAAGCACTGACGGCCATGGCCGAATGCGAGTACGTGGTGATGACCGCGGGCTCCTTCGACCTCATGGTGGAGATCGTCTGCGAGGACGACGACCACCTGCTGGATGTGATCAACAAGCGCATCCGCACCCTCCCCGGCGTGCGCTCCACCGAGAGCTTCGTCTACCTCAAGCTCAAGAAGCAGACCTATATGTGGGGAACCCGATAGCCGTGAGCAAGGACCTCTCCAAGACCGCCTACGACCACCTGTGGATGCACTTCACCCGCATGTCGTCGTACGAGAACTCGCCCGTTCCCACCATCGTGCGTGGCGAGGGCACCTACATCTTCGACGACAAGGGCAAGCGCTACCTCGACGGTCTCGCGGGCCTCTTCGTGGTCAACGCCGGACACGGCCGCCAGGAGCTGGCCGAGGTCGCGTACAAGCAGGCCCAGGAGCTCGCGTTCTTCCCCGTGTGGTCGTACGCGCACCCCAAGGCCGTCGAGCTGGCCGAGCGCCTCGCGGACTACGCCCCGGGCGACCTGAACAAGGTCTTCTTCACCACCGGCGGCGGAGAGGCCGTCGAGACCGCCTGGAAGCTCGCCAAGCAGTACTTCAAGCTGCAGGGCAAGCACACCAAGTACAAGGTCATCTCGCGCGCGGTCGCCTACCACGGCACCCCGCAGGGCGCCCTGTCCATCACCGGCCTGCCGGCCCTCAAGGCCCCCTTCGAGCCGCTGGTCCCCGGCGCGCACAAGGTGCCGAACACCAACATCTACCGCGCCCCGATCCACGGCGACGACCCCGAGGCCTTCGGCCGCTGGGCCGCCGACCAGATCGAGCAGCAGATCCTCTTCGAGGGCCCCGACACCGTCGCCGCCGTCTTCCTGGAGCCGGTGCAGAACGCCGGCGGCTGCTTCCCGCCGCCGCCCGGGTACTTCCAGCGGGTCCGAGAGATCTGCGACCAGTACGACGTGCTCCTCGTCTCCGACGAGACGATCTGCGCCTTCGGCCGCCTCGGCACGATGTTCGCCTGTGACAAGTTCGGCTACGTGCCGGACATGATCACCTGCGCCAAGGGCATGACCTCGGGCTACTCCCCGATCGGCGCCTGCATCGTCTCCGACCGCATCGCGGAGCCGTTCTACAAGGGCGACAACACCTTCCTGCACGGCTACACCTTCGGCGGCCACCCGGTGTCGTCGGCGGTCGCCATCGCCAACCTCGACATCTTCGACAAGGAGGGCCTCAACCAGCACGTCCTGGACAACGAGGACGCCTTCTTCTCGACGCTGAAGAAGCTGCACGACCTGCCGATCGTCGGCGACGTCCGCGGCAACGGCTACTTCTACGGCATCGAGCTCGTCAAGGACAAGGTCACCAAGGAGTCCTTCACGGACGAGGAGACCGAGCGCGTCCTGTACGGCTTCCTCTCCAAGGCGCTGTTCGACAACGGCCTGTACTGCCGTGCCGACGACCGCGGCGACCCGGTCATCCAGCTGGCCCCGCCGCTGATCGCCGACCAGGGCACCTTCGACGAGATCGAAGGCATCCTGCGCTCGGTGCTCACCGAGGCGTGGACCAAGCTCTAGCGGAACCTCACGCCGCCCTCACGGCGTGACACCACGGCCCGGGCCTGCCCGCCATCCGAGTGGATGGCGGCGGCCCGGGCCGTGTGCTGTCCCTACGAACCGATCCGAATACTTACGGTGCCGAGTGACCGACAGGCCCGTCCTTCGTTCACCCGTACGGGGGAAACCCCCCTCCGTACGGGGGACACAGATCGGATCGACAGAGGTGTACGCGATGGCCCCACCGGACAACGACGTGCTCTGGGCGCGTTCCCTGCACTGCACCCTGGACGGCTCGGAGGCCCTCAGCGGCGTCTCCCTCGGCGTCCGCGAGGGCGAGATCCTCGCCCTGACCGGTCCGCGGGGCAGCGGCAAGACCACCCTCCTGCGCTGTCTCTCCGGCCAGCTCGTCCCCCAGGAGGGCGAGGTCTGGTTCAACAGCGGACCCGTGCACACCCTGAGCCCCGCCCGGCGCGAACAGCTCCGCCGCGAGCGCTTCGGCTGGATCGGCCCCGAACCCGGCCTCGTCCCCGAACTCACCGGCTGGGAGAACACCGCCCTGCCCCTGCTGCTGCGCGGGGTCCCCCGCCGCGCCGCGAAGACCGCCGCCCTGGAGTGGCTGGACCGGCTCGACGCCGGGGCCTGCGCCCGCAAGCGCCCCCGCGCCCTCACCCAGTCGCAGCGCCAGCGGATCTCGATCGCCCGCGCCCTCGTCACCACTCCCCCGGTGCTCTTCGCCGACGAACCCACCGCCGGCCTGCACCGCGCCGACGGAGCCCAGGTGCTGCGCACCCTGACGGCCGCCGCCCGCTCGCACGGCATCACCGTGGTCCTCGCCACCCACGACGCCGAGGTCGCGGCGCTCGCCGACCGCACGGTCGCGCTCCTCGACGGACGCCGGGCCGGCACCGTACCCCCGGCGACCGGGGCGGAGGGCGTCGCCGCGTGCTCGCTCTCCGTCTGACCCGGGGCGCCCACCCCCTCGTCCTGGCGCGCCGGCTGCTCGTCGCCGCCGCGTCCGCCGGGGTGGGCTTCCTCCTGCTCTGCGCCCTCGGCCACGCCCTCGGACACCCGGAGCAGGCCTCGGCCTCGGCGCTCCGGCTCCTCTGGTGCGTCCTGCCGCTCGCCGCCGCCGTCCAGTTCGCCGTCGCCGTGGCCCGCACCGACCCCAGCACCCGGCCGCGCCCCGGGCTCTCCGCGATCGGCCTCGGACCGGCCCGGCTGACCCTGCTCGCCGCCGCCTCGACGGCCGTCACCTGCGCGCTCGGTTCGGCGGTCGCGCTCCTGCTCTATCTGCACCTGCGCGGCGACCTCACGGGCCTGCCCTTCGACGGGGCGGCCGCCGGGCTGCTCGCCGGCGACCAGCCGGTGCCGCTCGCGGCCGTCCTCACCCTGCTCGCCGTCGTCCCCGTGACCGCCGCCACGGCCGCGGCCCTGGCCCTGCGCCCGCGCACCGCGCCACCCGCGGAGGACGTCAAGGACGAGACCATGCCGTCCGGCCTTCCGTGGGGCGTCGCCCTGGTCGCGATCGGCCTCGCCGTCGAGACGTACGCGGGCCGGGGCGGCGGCGGGGACGGCCTCCCGCTGCCGGGCCGCTTCGACGGCAGCCCGGCGGCCGTCCTGGCCGGCTGGGTCCTCACCGCGATCGGCCTCGCGACGGCGGGCCCCGCCCTCGTCCACGGCTGCGGCCGCCTCCTCCAGACGGCCCGCCCCGGCGCCGTCCGGCTGCTCGCGGGCCGCGTCCTGATGACGGAGTCCCGCCGTGTCGGCCGACCGCTCGGCGTGGTCTGCGCGGTGCTCTCCGGCCTGCTCGCGACGGCCTCGCTGTACGAGTCGGACACCGGCTCCGACGCCTTCGGGCCGCTCACCGGCCTGGGCGCCACCCTGATCCTGGCCTGCACCGGCGCCACGCTCCTGACCGCGGCCCTGGAGTCCCGGCAGGACCGCGCGCCCGTCACCGAGGCCCTCGTACGCGTCGGCGCCCCGCCCGCGACCCTCCGCGCGGTGGCCCTCCTGCGCGCAGGGGTCCTGCTCGCCGTCTTCCTGCCGCTGACGTGGGCGGTGGCGGAACTGGCGGCGCTGCCGCTCAGGGGGTGACCGGGCCCCGTACCGGCGGCGCTGCCCTTCGGAAGGAGACCCGGCCCCGGCCGGGTCCCGCGCTCACTTCCGCCAGAACAGGTGGTGCGTGACCGTGCCGCCCGGGCTGGGCACGACGTCGCGGTGGTAGCGGTCGAGGAGTTCGTCGGGCGACTCCCAGAGCCGCGAGCCGCCGCCGAGCACCACCGGCGAGACCGCCACGTGCAGGGTGTCGACCAGGGCCTGTCCGGCGGATCAGGGTCGGGTGGGCCGCGGCGTCTGGTGCGGTGGCTCGCAAGGCGCCGGAGCGTCTCGACAGCGGAGCTGTCGGGGCGTTTCGGCAACGCGGCGAGGTGCCGTGCCGGGCGTCGCGGCCCCGGCCATGATCCGCCGGACAGGCCCTGGGCCGGCGTCGAGGAACGCCCGGATGGTGGCGGCCCCGCCGCCAAGCCGCACGTCCTTGCCGTCCGCCGCCTCCCGCGCCGCCGCGAGGGCGGTGGCCGGGTCGGCGTCGAGGAAGTGGAACGTGGTGCCGCCGAGCGCGAACGAGGGGCGCGGGTGGTGGGTCAGGACGAACACCGGGGTGTGGAACGGCGGCTCGTCGCCCCACCAGCCGCGCCACTCGTGGTCCCGCCAGGGCCCGCGCTGGGGCCCGAACTTGTTGCGGCCCATGATCTCGGCGCCGATGTTCCGCCCGTAGTCCCGCGTCAGGTAGTCGTCGAGGCCGCGGCTGCCGCCGGGGTCGGTGCGCCGGGGCCAGCTCGCCGTGGCACCGGCCCAGGCGAACATCGCCTCCGGGTCCGCGTGCCCGAAGGGCCGTTCGAGGGTCTGGCCCTCCCCGGCGCCGTACCCGTCGGACGAGACGTTGAAGTTCTGGACTCTGAGCAGCTGCTGGGCCATGGGTTCCTCCGGTGCGGGACCTGCGGGACGTACGGGCGGCGAAGGCTCCGTACGTACGGAGGACTCCCCCGGCGGGCGGAACTCATCGGTCCGGCACACGCCCTACGGCGTGTCGTCGCCCAGCACCACCACGTCCTCCGGCCGGAACGCGAGCCCCGTCTCCGTGCCCTCCTCGGGCGCGTCCCGCAGCGGGAGTTCGGCCTCCAGAGGCGGGCCGCCGGCCGGCCGGAGCCGTACGACGACATGGCTGCCCCGGAAGGTCCACGACTCCACCGTCCAGGCCGGCGCGTCCCCGGCCGCCGGGACCGGCCGCACTCCGCCGGGGCGGACCAGGAGCCGCCGGTCGCCCTGCGGGGAGCCGTCCGGCACCGGGACCTCGCCCCAGGCGGTCTCGGCGACCGTGCCGGTGACCCGGGCGGGCACCACGTTGTCGAAGCCGAGGAAGCGGGCGACGAACTCGGAGGCCGGGCGGCGCCACACCTCGACGGGCGTCCCCGACTGGGCGATCCGCCCGTCCCGCATGACCACGACCCGGTCCGCGAGCGCGAAGGCCTCGCCCTGGTCGTGGGTGACGGCCAGGACCGTCGTCCCGAGCCGCCCGAAGAGCTGCCGCAGCTCCACGACGAGCCGCTCCCGCAGACCCCGGTCGAGCTGGCCGAGCGGTTCGTCCAGCATGAGGAGCCGGGGCCGGGGCGCGAGCGCCCGGGCCAGGGCGACCCGCTGCTGCTCGCCGCCGGAGAGCGCGGCGACGGACCGCCGCCCGGCGCCCGGCAGGCCCACGAGGTCGAGCAGCTCCCGCACCCGCTCCGCCCGCTCGGACTTGCCGTCGCCCCGCATCCGCAGCCCGAAGGCGACGTTGCCGCCGACGTCCCGCTGCGGAAAGAGCTGGTGGTCCTGGAACATCAGGCCGACGCCCCGTCGGTGCGTCGGCACCCCGGCCTGGTCGGCGCCGTCCAGGAGCACCCGGCCGGCGTCGAGCGCCTGGAGGCCCGCGACGGCCCGCAGCAGCGTGGACTTGCCGCTGCCGCTGGGGCCGAGCACGCACACGGTCTCCTGGTCGGCGACCTCCAGGTCCACGGCGTCGAGCACGGCCCGCGCCCCGAACCGTACGGTCGCCCCGTCGAGTCTCAGCATCAGAACTCCCCGGAGGTCCGGTCGGTGCGGAGCCGTTCGAGCAGCAGCAGGGACACCGCGCACACCACCATCAGAATCGTCGAGAGGGCCATCGCCTGGCCGTAGTTGAGCTCGCCGGGCCGGCCGAGCAGCCGGGCGACCGCGACCGGCAGCGTCGGGCTGTCGGGCCGGGCGATGAAGACGGTCGCGCCGAACTCTCCGAGCGAGACGGCGAACGCGAACCCGGCCGCGATGAGCAGCGCCCGCCGCACCAGCGGCAGGTCCACCTCCCGCCAGGCCCGCCACGGCGAGGCGCCGAGCACGGCCGCCGCCTCCCGCAGCCGCTCGTCCACCGCGCGCAGGACCGGCAGCATCGTCCGTACGACGAAGGGGACGCCGACGAGGGCCTGCGCGAGGGGGACGAGGATCCAGCTCGCCCGCAGGTCGAGCGGCGGTTCGTCCAGCGTGATGAGGAAGCCGAAGCCGACGGTGACGGCGGATACCCCGAGCGGCAGCATGAGGAGCGCGTCGAAGCCCCGGACGAGCCGCCCGGCCCGCCGGGTGAGGGCGGCCGCCGCGAGCCCGCCGATGACGACGGCGATGGCGGTGGCGGCCAGCGCGTACCGCAGCGAGTTCCCGATCGCCTCCAGGGGCGGCACCAGGAAGGTCCCGCTCTCGTCCAGCGAGCCGAGCGCCCGGTAGTAGCCGAGCCCGTACCCCCCGGGGCCGGCGAACGACCGCTCCACGAGCACTCCGAGCGGCAGCAGGATCAGCAGCGCCACCGAGAGGAGGACGCCGCCGAGCAGCGCCCACTGCCCGGCGCCGCGCGGCCGGCGCGCGGTCCGCTCCGGCGGTACGAGCCGCAGCGCGGTCTCCCGCCGCCGTACCGTCCACGCGTGCAGCCCGAGGATCGCGCCGACCGCGGCGAACTGCACGAGGGTGAGGACGGCCGCCGTCGGCAGGTCGAGCAGCCGGGCGGTCTGCCGGTAGATCTCCGCCTCCAAGGTCGTGTACGCGTCCCCGCCGAGGATCTGCACGACGCCGAAGGAGGTGAAGGTGAAGAGGAAGACCATCAGGGCCGCCGCCGACACGGCCGGGACGAGCGCGGGCAGCGTCACCGTCCGCCAGGCCGTGAGGCGGGAGGCGCCGAGGACCCGGGCGGCCTCCTCCTGGCGCGGGTCGAGCTGCGCCCAGAGGCCGCCGACGGTCCTGACGACGACCGCGTAGTTGAAGAAGACGTGGGCGAGCAGGATCGCCCACACGCCGGTGTCGAGCCGCAGCCCCCACAGCTCGTCGGTGAGCCCGTTGCGGCCGACGAGGGCCAGGAACGCCGTTCCGACCAGGACCGTGGGCAGCACGAACGGCACCGTGACCACGGCCCGCAGGACGCTCTTGCCGGGGAAGTCGAAGCGGGCGAAGACGTACGCGCCGGGCAGGGCGACGAGCAGGGTGAGGCCGGTGGAGGCGAGCGCCTGCCAGGCGGTGAAGCCGAGCACGTCGAGGATGTCCGGCCGGCTCAGCGTCTCGCCGATCCGGCCGAACCGCCAGTCGCCGCCGGGCCGCAGCCCCCGGTCCACGATGGACACGACGGGCCACGCGAAGAACACCGCGAAGAACGCGACGGGCAGGGCCATGAGGCCGAGCCGTGCCGCGTTCCCGCGCGGGTCGCGTCCTGCTCCGGCGCGCCTTACTTCAGGACGAGCGACGACCACTGCTGGATCCACGCGTCGCGCTTCTCGGCGATCTTCCCCGGCTCCATGGTCTCCGGCTTCCCCACGACCACGCCGTGCTTCGTGAACAGCTCGGGCAGGGCCGCGTCCTTCGCCACCGGGTTGACGAACATCTGGAGCGGCATGTCCTCCTGGAACTTCTTCGAGATCAGGAAGTCGATCAGCGCCTTGCCGCCCTCGGGGTTCTTCGCCCCGTTCAGCAGGCCCGCGAACTCGGTCTGCCGGAAGCAGGTGCCGGTGGAGACGCCGGTGGGCGCCTCCTTCGGCTGCGGCTCGGCGTACAGCACCTCGACCGGCGGGCTGGAGGCGTACGAGACGACGAGCGGCCGGTCGCCCTTGGCCTGCTTGCCGCCAGCCGAGCCGGAGAACTCCTGGTTGTAGGCGAGCTCCCAGCTGTCGACCGTCTTCACGCCGTTGGCCCTGAGCTTCTTCCAGTAGTCCTGCCAGCCGTCGTCGCCGTACTTCGCGGCCGTACCGAGGAGGAAGCCGAGGCCCGGGGAGGACCGCTCCGGGTTCTCGACCACGAGGAGGTCCTTGTACTCGGGCTTCGCCAGGTCGTCGAAGGTCACCGGCGGCGCCAGCTTCTTGTCGGCGAAGTACTTCTTGTCGTAGTTGACGCAGATGTCGCCGGAGTCGATCGGGGTGACCCGGTGCTCCTTGTCCAGGTGGTACTCCGCCGGAATCCGGTCGAGCCCCTTCGCCCGGTATCCGGCGAAGATCCCGTTGTCGAGGGCGCGGGAGAGGAGGGTGTTGTCGACGCCGAAGAAGACGTCGCCCTGCGGGGAGCCCTTGGTCAGGATCTCCTTGTTGACGGCCTCGCCGGCGTCGCCGGCCTTGAGGACCTTGACGGTGAAGCCGGTCTGCTTCGTGAACTCGGCCAGGACCTCCTTGGAGGCGTTGAACGAGTCGTGGCTCACGAGGGTCACGGTCTTCGGCGCGGGCGCACCGGACTTGCCGGCGGCCTCGCCGGTGTCGTCGGTGCCGCAGGCGGCGAGGGCGGTGACGCCGAGCGCCGCGAGGACCGCGACGGCGGCCTGCTTCCTGGTGCTCGCCGGGTTTCTGGTGCTCACTGAGTTTTCCTCCTGGGTGGGACCAGGAAGAGACGCGGCCCCGCCCGCGACCGGCGGACCGGACGCGGGCAGGGCGCAACAGCTCGAGTTACGACCGAACTCCCTACCCAGAATGACCTGGGCGAGGTTCAGAGGGTCTGCGGTCTGACGGACACCGCACTCTCAGCGCTGTGGCGCTCCCCTGTCGGAATGACTATGAAGATGTGTTCGAGCTCAGAGTACAAGGTCAGCGTTCGGCGGCCGCGAGCTGTCCACAGGCGCCGTCGATCTCCTGTCCCCGGGTGTCGCGCACGGTCACCGGCACGCCGTGGCGGGCGATGGCCTCCACGAACGCCTTCTCGTCCTCCGGGCGGGAGGCGGTCCACTTCGACCCGGGCGTCGGGTTCAGCGGGATCAGGTTGACGTGCACCCGCTTGCCCTTGAGCAGCCGGCCGAGCAGGTCGCCGCGCCAGGCCTGGTCGTTGATGTCCCGGATGAGGGCGTACTCGATGGAGATCCGGCGCCCGGACTTCTCCGCGTACTCCCAGGCCGCGTCCAGGACCTCCCGCACCTTCCAGCGCGTGTTGACGGGCACGAGGGTGTCGCGCAGCTCGTCGTCCGGGGCGTGCAGGGAGACCGCGAGGCGGCACTTGAAGCCCTCGTCGGCGAAGCGGAGCATGGCGGGCACGAGCCCGACGGTGGAGACGGTGATGCCGCGCTGGGACAGGCCCAGGCCGTCCGGCTCGGGGTCGGTGAGGCGGCGGATGGCGCCGACGACCCGCTTGTAGTTGGCGAGCGGCTCGCCCATGCCCATGAACACGATGTTCGACAGGCGGGCCGGGCCGCCGGGGACCTCTCCGTCGCGCAGGGCCCGCATGCCGTCGACGATCTGGTGCACGATCTCGGCGGTCGACAGGTTCCGGTCGAGGCCGGCCTGTCCGGTCGCGCAGAACGGACAGTTCATCCCGCAGCCGGCCTGCGAGGAGATGCACATGGTCACCCGGTCCGGGTAGCGCATGAGCACCGACTCCACGAGCGTGCCGTCGTGCAGCCGCCACAGGGTCTTGCGGGTGGTGTCGTCGTCGCACGAGATGTGCCGCACCACGGACATCAGGTCGGGCAGCAGCTCCCCGGCCAGCTTCTCCCGCGCGGCGGCCGGGATGTCGGTCCACTCGGCGGGGTCGTGCGCGTACCGCGCGAAGTAGTGCGTGGACAGCTGCTTGGCGCGGAAGGGCTTCTCGCCGATCGCGGCGACGGCCTCCTTCCGCTCGGCGGGCGTGAGGTCGGCGAGGTGCCGCGGCGGCTTCTTGGCTCCGCGGGGGGCGACGAAAGTGAGTTCTCCGGGCTTGGGCATGGTGCTACCAGTGTCGCAGAGATACGAAGAAGGGCCCGCCGCCCTTGTGGACAGCGGGCCCCTCCCGGAGGAACACCCTGTGGACAACGGGCCCCTCGCCCGAAGAACCGCAGGTCAGCCGGTACCGACGAACAGCGCGAAGAACAACCACACCACCGGCGCCGTCGGCAGCAGCGAGTCCAGCCGGTCCATGATGCCGCCGTGGCCGGGCAGCAGCGTGCCCATGTCCTTGATGCCCAGGTCCCGCTTGATCATCGACTCGCCGAGGTCGCCGAGCGTCGCGCTCGCCGCCACCGCGAGGCCGAGGACCAGGCCCTGCCACCAGGCCCCGTCGTCGATCATGAACTGCATGCACAGCGCGCCCGCCGCCATCGCGAACGTCACCGCGCCGACCAGGCCCTCACGGGTCTTGCCGGGGCTGATCCGCGGTGCCAGCTTGCGCTTGCCGAAGCGCCAGCCGACCGCGTACGCCCCGGTGTCGCTGACCACCGTGAGGATCAGGAAGGTGAGGACCCGCTCCGGGCCGTCGTCCGCGGTCAGCATCAGCGCCACGAACGTCGCCAGGAACGGCACGTAGAACGCGGCGAACACGCCCGCCGTGACGTCCTTCAGATAGCCCTCGGGCGGCTCCGTCATGCGCCACACCAGGACCGCGAGCGCCGTCAGGGCCGTCGCGACCCAGGCGCCCTCGGCCCCGCGCACGTACCCGGCGACGACCATCGCCGCGCCGCCGATCGCGAGCGGCACCAGGGGCGCCTTGATCTGCTTGCGCTCCTGGAGCCGGGAGGTCAGCTCCCACAGTCCGACCACCACGGCGACCGCGACCACTCCGACGAAGGCCGCCTTCCAGATGAACAGAGAGGCGATGATGACGGCGCCGAGACCGACCCCGACCCCTATGGCCGCGCCCAGGTTCCGCCCCGCGCTCTTCTTCTGCCGTGGCGCCGGCGGCGCGGGCGGCGGAGGCGGGGTGCGGCTGGGCATGGGCTCCTGTGGGTGCTCGTGCGGGGTCTCGTCGCGGAACAGGGGACCGCTCGGGTGAGCGGCCCCCCGGCCGTGACCGTCCTGGAATCCGCCGGCGGGAACGTCGGGCACGATGGGCATGGGGCGAGTCTGCGCCGCCGGGCGCCCCTCGTGGGCGGGACCCGCCGGGGCGGGCCCCTGGTGGGGTCCCCCGCGGCCGTGACCGGCCGGGGCATCCCAGGAAGAGTCGTTCATCAGACCTCGAGCAGCTCGGCTTCCTTGTGCTTGAGCAGCTCGTCCACCTGCGCGACGTACTTCGCGGTGGTGTCGTCGAGCTCCTTCTCCGCGCGGCGGCCCTCGTCCTCGCCGACCTCGCCGTCCTTGACGAACTTGTCGATGGTCTCCTTGGCCTTGCGGCGCACCGAACGGATCGAGATCTTCGAGTCCTCGGCCTTGCCCTTGGCGACCTTGATGTAGTCGCGGCGGCGCTCCTCGGTCAGCTCGGGGAACACCACCCGGATGATGTTGCCGTCGTTGCTCGGGTTGACGCCGAGGTCGGAGTCGCGGATCGCCTGCTCGATGTTGCGCAGCGCGCTCTTGTCGAACGGGGTCACCACGGCCATCCGCGGCTCGGGCACCGAGAAGGACGCGAGCTGGTTGATGGGCGTGAGGGCGCCGTAGTAGTCCGCCACGATCTTGTTGAACATCGCCGGGTGCGCACGGCCGGTGCGGATCGCGGCGAAGTCCTCCTTGGCGACCACGACGGCCTTCTCCATCTTCTCCTCGGCCTCGAGGAGGGTCTCTTCGATCACCACATGCTCCTGCGTGTCGTCGCGTTGTGTCCTGCACGGTGTACGACCGGCAGGGCTGTCGTCCAGCCCCGTGCGGGGCGGTTCCCGGTTCGGGTCAGGCCCGGGTGCCCTGGTCGCTCACGAGCGTGCCGATCTTCTCACCCTTCACCGCGCGCGCGATATTGCCCTCGGCGAGCAGTTCGAAGACGAGGATCGGGAGGTTGTTGTCCCGGCACAGGGTGACGGCGGTGGCGTCGGCGACCTTGAGGTCACGGGCGATCACCTCGCCGTACTCGAGCGCGTCGAACTTGACCGCGTCGGGGTTCCGCTTCGGGTCGGAGTCGTACACGCCGTCGACGCCGTTCTTGCCCATGAGCAGGGCCTCGGCGTCGATCTCCAGGGCGCGCTGGGCGGCGGTGGTGTCCGTGGAGAAGTACGGCATGCCCATGCCCGCACCGAAGATGACCACGCGGCCCTTCTCCAGGTGGCGCACGGCGCGCAGCGGGATGTACGGCTCGGCGACCTGGCCCATGGTGATGGCGGTCTGGACGCGGGAGTCGATGCCCTCCTTCTCCAGGAAGTCCTGGAGGGCGAGGCAGTTCATCACGGTGCCGAGCATGCCCATGTAGTCGGAGCGGGCCCGGTCCATGCCGCGCTGCTGGAGTTCGGCGCCACGGAAGAAGTTGCCCCCGCCGATCACGATCGCGATCTCCGCGCCGTCGCGGACGACGGCCGCGATCTCACGCGCGATGGCGTGCACGACATCGGGGTCGACGCCCAGGCCGGTACCGCCGGAGAAGGCTTCTCCGGACAGCTTCAGCATGTAGCGGCCGGCCTTTTTGCCGTTGTTGTCGTCGCCCTGTACGGCGCCCTGGTTCATGGAGCTCTCCTCGTGCACATACGAAGGAGGCCATTGCCTTGGGTCCTCGCGGTATCCCGTGCGGCAATGGCCTCCTCGTCAGATCTGCGGTCGTCCTGCGCGGGCGCGGACGACTGCTTCAGACCCTACCGGGGTCCGGTGTCCGTCGCGTTCGCGACCGGACTCAGATGCCGACCTTGATGCGGGTGAAGCGCTTCAGGGTGACACCGGCCTCGTCCAGGATCTGCTGGACGGACTTCTTGTTGTCCAGGGCGTACGGCTGGCCGAGCAGCGTGGCGTCCTTGAAGAAGCCGTTGACGCGACCCTCGACGATCTTGGCGATCGCGGCCTCGGGCTTGCCCTCGGCGCGGGTGGTCTCCTCGGCGATGCGGCGCTCGGACTCGACGACCTCGGCCGGGACGTCCTCACGGGTGAGGTACTTCGGCGCGAAGGCGGCGATGTGCTGCGCGACGCCCTTGGCGACCTCGGCGTTCTCCTTGTCGAACTCGACGAGGACACCGATCTGCGGCGGGAGGTCGGGCATGGTGCGGTGCATGTACGCGGAGACGTAGCCGTCGGCGTACTGCGCGAAGCGGTCGAGGACGATCTTCTCGCCGAGGTTGGCGTTGGCCTCGTCCACGAAGGCCTGCACGGTCTTGCCGGGCTCGATCTCGGAGGCGAGCAGGGCCTCCAGGTCGGCCGGGGCGGTGGCGGCGACGTGCGCGGCCAGCTGGGCGGCGACGGCCTGGAACTTCTCGCCCTTGGCGACGAAGTCCGTCTCGCACTTCAGCTCGACGAGGACACCGGAGGTGTTGTCGTCGGCGATGAGGGAGACCACGGCGCCGTTCTCGGCGGAGCGGCCCTCGCGCTTGGCGACGCCCTTCTGGCCCTTGATGCGCAGGGCCTCGACGGCCTTGTCGACGTCGCCGTCGGCCTCGTCCAGGGCCTTCTTGCAGTCCATCATGCCGGCGCCGGTGAGCTCGCGGAGCTTCTTGACGTCAGCGGCGGTGTAGTTCGCCATGAGTCTGTTTCTCTCTCGAAGTCTGAAAGATCGGGCGGATCCACGGGAGGACGGCGGGGGCTTCGTGGGCCCCCGCCGTCGTCACCGAAGGACCTGGGTCCTGAAGGGTCAGGCCTGCTCGGCGGCCTCGGCCGGAGCGTCGGCGGCCTCGGCGTCCGCGACCTTCTCGGTCTCGGCGGAGGTCTGGACCTCGGCGGCCTCGGCGGCGGCCGGTGCCTCGTCGGCCTTCTTCTCACCCTCGAGCAGGTCGCGCTCCCACTCGGCGAGCGGCTCGCCCTGGGCCTTCTCGCCCGGCTTCGAGTCGCCGGTCGCGGCGCCGGAGCGGGCGATGAGGCCCTCGGCGACGGCGTCGGCGATCACGCGGGTGAGCAGGGTGACGGAGCGGATCGCGTCGTCGTTGCCCGGGATCTTGTAGTCGACCTCGTCGGGGTCGCAGTTGGTGTCGAGGATCGCGACGACCGGGATGTGGAGCTTGCGCGCCTCGCCGACGGCGATGTGCTCCTTCTTGGTGTCGACGATCCAGACGGCGCTCGGCACCTTCTGCATCTCGCGGATACCACCGAGGGTCTTCTCCAGCTTGGCCTTCTCGCGGGAGAGGACCAGGAGCTCCTTCTTGGTGAGACCCGAGGCGGCGACGTCCTCGAAGTCGATCTGCTCGAGCTCCTTGAGGCGCTGCAGACGCTTGTAGACGGTGGAGAAGTTGGTGAGCATGCCACCGAGCCAACGCTGGTTGACGTACGGCATGCCGACACGCGTCGCCTGCTCGGCGATGGCCTCCTGGGCCTGCTTCTTCGTACCGACGAACATGATGGAGCCGCCGTGCGCGACGGTCTCCTTGACGAACTCGTAGGCGCGGTCGATGTACGACAGCGACTGGAGCAGGTCGATGATGTAGATGCCGTTGCGCTCGGTGAAGATGAAGCGCTTCATCTTCGGGTTCCAGCGACGGGTCTGGTGACCGAAGTGGACGCCGCTCTCCAGCAGCTCCCGCATCGTGACGACGGCCATGGCCGTATCTCCTTGGGTTTCTCGGTTGTGTTCCTGACGCCCCGGCGCGCCATGCCCACAAGGGACCGAAAGGCGCTGCCACCGTCGGAGGACCGTGGCGGGGCGTGCGAAGTCGACCCGGTGACCCGAGTCGCCATAGGAAGTGTACGGGACCCCGGGGGCAGCGGGTGACGGCACTGTCCACAACCGGTGAGTAGTCCACAGAAACCGCCCGCGAACCGTGCGAACCGGACGCCCGGGAGAGCCTTTCCCCATGCACTTCACGACGACCTGGTTCACGGCCCTGCTCCTGGCCCTCGGCTCCTACTGGCCGGTGGGCGGCCCGCCGCCGCCCGAGATCGTCCGCGGCTGGCAGCCCCCGCCGGGCCCGTACGCGGCGGGCCACCGCGGCGTCGACCTCGCCGCCCCGCCGGGCACCCCGGTCCTGGCCCCAGTGACGGGCACGGTCACCTTCGCGGGCCCGGTCGGCGGCCGGGGCGTCCTCACCCTGTCCCTCCCGGGCACGGGCACTCCCCCGCTGCGCACGACCTTCTCCCCGGTGACCCCCCTGGTCCCGGCCGGCACCACCGTGCCCGCGGGCACCCCGATCGCCCGGGTCACCCCGGGCACCCACTGCCCGCGGACCTGCCTCCACTGGGGCCTCCTCAGAGGCGACCGGTACCTGAACCCACTGCTCCTGACGAGAAGGGGGCCATCGCGGCTGCTGCCGCTGGAGTAAGCCTGGAGTGATGGATGAGTGATGCGTGGTGGAGGGGTGGGGGGAGGGAGGGTGGGGGGGGAGGGGCGGGGGAAGCCCCCGGATTTTCTTCGGGCGGTCAGGCCGGGGGGCCGTTGACGCCGTGGAGGGCCATCGTGACCGCCGCTTCGGTGATGTCCGCGGGGTCTTCGGCCGCGCCGAGTTCGAGGCGGCGGACGGCGGCGTCGACGACGCCCTGGAGGAGCATGGCGGCCAGGCGGGGCCGGGGCCGGCCGAGGGCGGCGAGCGCTTCGACCACCATGGAGACGAGGCCGCCGTGGGCCGCGCGGATCTTCTCGCGGGCGCCGTCGTCCAGCTCGCCGGCGGAGATGGCGACGACCGCGCGGTGACGCCGGTCCCCGACCAGTTCCAGCTGCTTGCGGACGTACGCCTCGATCTTGCCCTGGGGCGTCTCCGCGTCGGCCATGGCCAGCTCGACCTCGGCGGCCCAGACCGGGAAGTCGACGGCGCACAACTCCTCGACGACGGCGGCGCGCGATCGGAAGTACTCGTAGACCGACGAGCGGGCCAGGCCCGTGCGCTCGGCGAGCGCGGGGAAGGTCAGCGCCTCCGTCCCGCCCTCGGACAGCAGGGAACGCGCGGCGTCCAGCAGGGCGCCGCGCTGCATCGTCCGGTGCTCGGCCACGGAGGCCGCTCGAATCCTGGGCACGGCTCCACTGTACGACCGGACCGCCGTGCTCAGCGTCCGACGTCGGCCAGCTTGGCCCGGAGCTGGAGGACGGACTTGGTGTGGATCTGGCTGACGCGGCTCTCGGTGACGCCGAGCACGTGGCCGATCTCGGCGAGCGTGAGGCCTTCGTAGTAGTAGAGGGTGACGACCGTCTTCTCGCGTTCGGGGAGCGTGTTGATGGCGCGGGCGAGCAGTCGGCGCAGCTCGCGGTCCTCGGCGATCTCGACGGGGTTGTCGGCGGCCGTGTCCTCCAGCGTGTCCATCAGGGAGAGCCGGTCGCCGCCCTCACCGCCGACGTGTAGCAGCTCCTCCAGGGCGACCACGTTGGCCAGGGACAACTGGCTGAAGACCGAGTGCAGTTCCTCCAGTGTGATGTCCATCTCCGCGGCGACCTCGCTCTCGGAGGGGGTGCGGCGGAGCTGGGCCTCCAGGGTG
Organism: Streptomyces bikiniensis; assembly: GCF_000716625.1. Classification (NCBI taxonomy): domain Bacteria; kingdom Bacillati; phylum Actinomycetota; class Actinomycetes; order Kitasatosporales; family Streptomycetaceae; genus Streptomyces; species Streptomyces bikiniensis. Next base: position 110,413 of record NZ_JNXJ01000007.1, read on the forward strand.
GCGTAGGCACGTTCGACGTTGCGCGCCTTCTGGCGGACGGAGCGCGGGATCCAGTCGAGGGCGCGGAGCTCGTCGATCATGGCGCCGCGGATGCGGGTGATGGCGTACGTCTCGAACTTGATGGCGCGCTCGACGTCGAACTTCTCGATGGCGTCGATGAGGCCGAAGACTCCGGAGGAGACGAAGTCGGCCTGCTCCACGTTGGAGGGCAGGCCGACGCTGACCCGTCCCGCGACGTACTTGACGAGGGGCGAGTAGTGCAGGATCAGCTGCTCCCGCAGCCGCTCGTCGCCCGTGTCCTTGTACGAGCGCCATAGTTCGTCGAGGGAGGTCGGTGCCGGCGGTCGCACGGTGCCCCGGGCTGCTGGGGGCACCGCAGCGCGGTCAGACCCGGAGGTGTGCTGGGGCATGCGTTGCCTTGAGCCGTTCTGCTGTGGGGTGTGTCGGGGTGGATGAGGGTGTCGTGGAGGGAATCCCGGTGAGCGTAGCGTGAGTGTGCCGTCGCGGTGAGCGAACGTCGGTGGATCGCGCCGCTCCGGGTGGACGCCGTCGACCGCATCTTCGAACCGGGACCGTGGCGCGGGTCGGCCCCTCGGGTGCGGCCGAGAGAACTCGATTGTTCATCGCCTTCACCTTTTCACCCGAATGCTCCGGGTCAAGTACCGCCTCGCCGCGCGTTCGACGCCGGTGTGGCGGTGTTCGTCAACTGCCAGCCCGCTCCGTACCGTTCGACGAAGCCGAGGGAGTGGAGTTCGTACAGCTTGGCGAGGGTCTCGTCGGGGTGGGTGCCGGCGCGGCGGGCGATGGCGGTGGTGGGGGTCGGGCCGTGGGCGGGGACGGCCTCCAGGACGTGTGCCGTGGCGGGGGCGAGGAGGTCGCGGGGCAGGACGGGTCCTCGGCGCGTCGGGGCGAGCTGGCCCATGTCCCCGACGAGCTCGACGATCTCCTCGGCGTCGGTGACGAGGGTGGCGTCGCCGCGCAGGAGTTCGTGGACGCCCGCGGAGAGGGCGCTGGTGACCGGTCCGGGCACGCCCATGGTGTGGCGGCCGAGCCGGGTGGCGGCGCGGGCGGTGGAGAGGGAGCCGCTGCGGTGCTGCGCCTCGACCACGACGGTTCCGCGGGTGAGGGCGGCGATGACGCGGTTGCGGAGGATGAAGCGACTGGGGGTGGGGTGGCTTCCGGGCGGCAACTCTCCTGCGACGAGGCCCTGTTCGGCGACGCGCCGGATGAGCCGGTCGTGGCCGCGGGGATAGGAGACGTCGACGCCGCAGGCGAGGACGGCGATGGTGGCGCCGTCGGCGGCGAGGGCGCCCCGGTGGGCCGCGGCGTCGATGCCGTAGGCGGCCCCGGAGACGACGACCCAGCCCTTTCTCGCGAGGCTGGTGGCGAGGTCGGTGGCGACGTGGGCGCCGTAGGGGGTGCAGGCGCGGGCGCCGACGAGCGCGACGGAGCGCAGGGCCCAGGTGCGCAGGTCGGCGGGGCCCCGGAGCCAGAGGCCGACGGGGCGGGCGTCTCCGAGGTCGTCGAGTTGCCGGGGCCATTCGGTGTCGCCGGGGACGAGGAACCGGCCACCGAGGGCGTGGACGGCGTCGAGGTCGCGGGCGGGTTCGGCGGCGGCGGCGCGCAGGCGCCAGGAGGCGACGCGCTTGCGGCCGGTGCCGGGGAAGGGGCCTTCGCCGGGGCGGGTGTCGCCGTCGGGACGGGTGTCGTCGGGGCGGGTCTCTTCGGGGCGCAGGAGTCGTTCCAGGAAGCCGGTGGCTCCGTACCGGCGGATCCAGCGACCGGCGTGTTCGTCGCCTGGTTCGACGGTACGGGTGAGGGCGGCACGGGCGAGCCGTTCGTCCGTGGGAGCGGCGGGTGCGGTGGGAGCGACGGGGCCGCCGGACGTGGCGGGGACGTCAGGGGTGGAGGGAGCATCAGGGGTGGTGGGGACGTCGGGGGTGTCAGGGGCGGCGAAGGTCATGCCCGGTCCCCCGTTCCGACGGGTACGCCGCGGGTGACGCCGGTGCGCATCTCCAGGGCGAGGGCGACGTCCTGGTGGTCGGGCCGGTCGTGTCCGGCCAGGTCGGCGACGGTCCAGGCGACGCGCAGGACGCGGTCGAGGCCGCGGGCGGTGAGGAGGCCGCGTTCGATGTCGCGTTCGGCTTCGACGAGGGCTCCCGGCGCGGCGTGGTAGCGGGTGCGGAGCTCGTGGCCGGGGATCTCGCTGTTGACGCTCCAGGGTGTGTCGGCGAGCCGGGCGGCGGCCCGGTCGCGGGCCTCGCGGACGCGCGCGGCGACGACTGCGGTGCTCTCTCCCCTGCCGCCCTGCCCGAGGAGGTCGGCGCGGGTGACGGGCTCGGCCTCGACCCGGAGGTCGACCCGGTCGAGCAGGGGCCCGGAGAGGCGCGCCTGGTAGCGGCGGACGAGTGAGGGCGGGCATTCGCAGCCGGCTCCGTGCAGGGTGTGCCGTCCGCAGGGGCAGGGGTTGGCGGCGAGGGCGAGGAGGAAGCGGGCGGGGAGGCGGACGACTCCGGCGGCGCGGGCGATGACGACGTGCCCGGATTCGAGGGGCTGGCGGAGCGCGTCGAGCGCCTTGCCCGAGAATTCCGGGGCTTCGTCCAGAAACAGGATGCCGCGGTGGGCGAGGGAGACGGCGCCGGGCCTGGGGAGCCCGTTCCCGCCACCGACGAGGGACTGCATGGTGGCGGAGTGGTGGGGCGCGCAGTAGGGGGCGCGGCGGACGAGGGGTTCGCCGGGCGGGAGGATGCCGGCGACGGAGTGGACGGCGGTGACCTCCAGGGACTCCTGTCGGGTGAGGGGCGGGAGGATGCCGGGGAGGCGTTCGGCCAGCATGGTCTTCCCCGCGCCGGGCGGTCCCGAGAGCAGCAGGTGGTGGCTGCCGGCGGCGGCGATCTCCAGGGCGCGACGGGCGTGGTGCTGGCCCGCGACGTCGGCGAGGTCGGGCCCTTCGGCGGGATCGGCGGCGAGTCCGGTACCGATGCCGGCGCCGGGGACGAGGAGCCCGGCGAGCATGGCGTCGGGTCGTCCTTCCTCGGTGGGTTCCTCGTCGGGGACGGGTTCGTCGGTGAGGACGGCGATCAGCTGGCGGAGGCTGCGGACGCCGAGGACGGAGACGCCGGGGACGAGCGAGGCCTCGCCGGCGGTCTGCTCGGGGACGACGACCTGCCGGTATCCGGCGTCGGCGGCGGCGAGGACGGCGGGCAGGATGCCGCGGACGGGGCGGACGCGTCCGTCGAGTCCGAGTTCGCCGATGAGGACGAGGTCGGCGATGGTGCGCGGGTCGATCCGCTCGGCGGCACCGAGGACCGCGGCGGCGACAGCGAGGTCGAAACCGCTGCCGCCCTTGGGGACGGATGCCGGGCTGAGGCCGACGGTGAGCTTCTTCTGGGGCCATTCGGCGCCGGAGTTGACGACGGCGGCACGGACGCGGTCGCGGCTCTCGGTGAGGCTCTTGTCGGGGAGGCCGACGAGGGCGAAGGCGGCGACGCCGGGTTCGAGGTCGGCCTGCACTTCGACGACGACGCCCTCGACGCCGACGAGGGCGACGGAGCAGGTGCGGGCGAACCCCATCTCAGGCCACCCCCCGGGCGTGGGTGAGGACGGGGGCGCCGCGGCGGGGCAGGACGATGCCGACGAGGTCGATGCGCACGCCGCCGGCGGGGGCCGGGGTGCCGCTGCGGTCGAGCCAGCAGGCGGCGAGGCGGCGGAGCCGTTCGGCCTTGCGGGGCGTGACGGCGGACATCGGGTGCTCGTAGGAGCCGTGGCGCCGGGTCTTGACCTCGCAGATGACGAGGGTGTCGCCGTCGCGGGCGACGATGTCGATCTCTCCGGCCCGGCCGCAGCGCCAGTTGCGGGCGAGGACGCGCATGCCGGCCTCGATGAGTCGGCGGGCCGCCAGTTCCTCCCCGTACCGTCCGAGCGCGCGAGTGGCGCCGGCCTTGCCGGGCGTGTCGGTCGTACCAGTCGTATTGGCCGTGTCGGTCGTACTGGTCGTGTCGGCCGTGCCGGTTGTACTGGTCGTATCGGTCGTATTCATACGGACCACCTCCGTCACCGACTGTGACGGGGTGGGGCATTCCGTGTGCGGCGCTGTGGACGACCGGGGGGTTGTGGAAAACCCTCTCACCCGTGGGGGTGCGTTTCCCGTGGCACCCCCACCGCCGTCCTCAGCTGCCGGGGAGTTCGAGGTCGCTCTTGTTGAGCTCCTCGATGTTCACGTCCTTGAACGTGAGGACGCGGACCTGCTTCACGAACCTGGCCGGCCTGTACATGTCCCAGACCCAGGCGTCGGCCATGCTGACCTCGAAGAAGACCTCTCCCTGAACCGAGTGCACCTGCATCTCGTAGTCGTTGGTGAGGTAGAAGCGTCGTTCGGTCTCGATCACGTATTTGAACAGGCCGACGACGTCGCGGTACTCCCGGTAGAGCTTCAGCTCCATCTCGGTCTCGTACTTCTCGAGGTCCTCGGCGCTCATGGCATGTTCCCCTTCAGCCGTGCGTCCCCCCATTGTGCGCCAGTCGTACGCGCCCCTAGACGATTTCCGGGGCGAGGACGACCGGCGTACGCGGAGGTCCCTCGTCGAGCAGCGTGCGCAGCAGCTCGGCGAGCCTGGTCGGGTACACCGTCTCACGGGCGGCCGACAGTTCGGCGGAGGTCCACCATCTCAGGCCCGAGAGACTGCGGGTCTCCAGCTCCGTGAGGGCCTGCGGCCCGGGCGCGGCATCGGCCCGGCGGGTGCGGGCGAGGTAGTACCACTCGTCCTGGTCCCAGCGGCGTCCGGCGAAGGGGAAGGAGCAGTGCCGGGTCCAGAGCACGGGCCCGAGGTCGACGTCGGTGATGCCGGTCTCCTCCGCGAGCTCGCGAAGCGCCGCTTTCTCCCGGGTCTCGTCGCCCTCCAGGCCTCCTCCGGGGGTGAACCACCAGGTGAGACCGGGGTCATCGGGCTCGTGGCCGTGCAGCAGCAGGACGCGGTCGTCGGGGTCGAGCAGGACGACCCGCGCGACCTTCCGCACCACGGGCCCCGCGCCCGTATCCGTATCCGTATCCACGCCTGTGCCTGTGCCCGTACCCGTACCCGTATCCACGCCCGTGCCTGTGCCCGTACCCGTATCCACGCCCGCGCACGTATCCACGCCCGTACCCATATCCGCGTCCGCGCCCCGTGCACGCTCCGTCATGTCCCCGCCCCCGTCCTCTTCCCGGCTCCGGCAGACCCGGTCGCGGCCGCTCCAGGCCCGGACGCCCCAGGCCCGGGCGCCCCAGTTCCGGGCGTCCCAGTTCCGGGCGTCTCGGACCCGGTCCCGGTCCGCCGGCCGTCCGTCCGCCGGTTCAGGACCCGGGACGCCGGCCCGTACGCGGCCCCCGCGAAGACCAGTACGGCGCCGGCCGTGATCATCGTGAGGAGGGTCTTGAACGGCCCGGGCTCGGAGAGACCGCCGGGGAGGCCGGCGAAGCCCGCCGGGCGGTCCAGGAGGCCCTCGGCGGGCCAGACGACGGCGTCGACCCTGGCGACGACCGTGGAGCGGGGCACGGAGCCCCGGCCCGCGTCTTCGAGATGGGTGCGGGAGTCGAGGGAGGTGTACCGGTCGTCACCGAGGAGGAAGAGGCTGTCCTCGGGGACGGTCACGGAGAAATCCTGGTCGGAGGCGGTCTTCCGGCCGTTCAGGCCGGGCCCGACGTACGGCTCGTCGACGGCCCTGCCGTCGACGGTGAGCCGCCCGCTCCCGTCGCAGCAGGCGACGGTGTCGCCGCCGACGGCCACGACCCGCTTGACCATGGGCGAGGAGCCCCACAGCGGGTCCTCGAAGACGACGACGTCGCCGCGCTTCACCTCGGCCCCGTCGATGCGCTCGGCGAGCACGCGGGAGTTGACGTCGAGGGTGGGGGTCATGGAGTCGGTGGGGACGGTGTACGGCCGGTAGACCAGGGCGCCCCAGACGAACCCGCCGAGGAAGAGCGCACAGCCGACGGCCACGGTCAGCCCCGACAGCACGCTGCCGAGGCGGCCGTGGCCGCCCTTGGTCCGTATGGTTCCGCTCATGTGCACCCCAGAGGTCTGTCGACGGTCCGGGACGGCACACTACCCGCGGGTCGTTACCCGGCGGTATGCCGCGCGAGCTGCTTCTTCCGGCGCCACAGCACCAGCGGGAGCGCCCCGGCGAGGCTCGCCGCGCCGAGCGGGGCGGCGGCCACCGCCTGGTTCAGGGCGGGGTTGTCGAAGATGCCCGGCACGGGGAGCGTGGCCCAGCGGGTGACCGGCCAGGCGACGACGACGGCGCGGCCCACGACCAGGTCGTTGGAGACGGTGCCGCCGCCGGGAAGCTCCTGGTGGAAGCGGGAGTCCAGCGAGTTCTGGCGGTTGTCGCCCATGACCCAGATGCGGCCCTCGGGGACCTTGACCGGGCCGAAGGAGTCCTGGCAGGGGACGGAGCCGGGGTAGAGGTACGAGGTCTCGTCGAGCGGCACCCCGTTGAGGACGACCTTGCCGCCCTCCTTGCAGGAGACGGTGTCGCCGCCGACGGCGATGACGCGCTTGATGAGGTCCTTCTCCTCGGCGGACGGCATGAGGCCGATGAAGCTGAGGAACTTCTGCACCACGTTCGGCTTGGGCGTCACGGCGGTCTCCAGCCAGCCGCCCGGGTCGTGGAAGACGACGACCTCGCCGCGCTCGGGCTCGGAGCCGAACCAGGGGGTCAGCTTGTCGACGAGGACCCGGTCGCCCTTCTTGAGGGCGTTCATCATCGATTCCGAGGGGATCGAGAACGCCTGCACCAGGAAGGTCTTGATCAGCAGGGCGAGCACCAGCGCGATGCCGACGAGGAGGGGCAGCTCCTTCCAGAAGGAACGCTGCTTCTTGGGGGGCCGGCCGGCCCCGCCCGTTCCGTCGCCGTGCGGCGTCCCGTCACCGTGCGGCGTCCCGTCGCCGTGCGACACCTCGTCATCCGTCACGTTGCCACCCGCCACGTCGTCAGCCCTGGCCTCGTCGGCCCTCTTCTCGGGCCCATCGTGTCCGGATCGTGCGCCGACGGCCAAATCCCCCACATCCACTCCTCAGTCCGTGCGAACGCCTGCCCCGGAACAGGGACAGGCCCACCACTCCCATAACGAGCAGAAGTTCCGCAGGGGTCGGGAGCCCGGGCAATCCGTTCAGATTCCGCGGGGACACACTATGCGAAGGGCCGAGCGCGTCGCCGGAGCCCGCACGGGCGTCCGGCACCCCCGCGAAGGTCTCCCGCTCCTCCAGGCTCCGCCAGTGGCCGACGGGCCAGGCGATCACCACGGCACGCCCCACGACCTGCTCCTCCGAGACGGTGCCGTGGTCCTTCTCGTCGAGGTGGAAGCGGGAGTCGGCCGAGTCGGAGCGGTGGTCGCCGAGGACGAAGATCCGGCCCTCGGGGACCTTCACCTCGAAGGGGATGGTGGACGGCGCGTTCCCCGGGTGCAGGTACGGCTCGTCCAGCGGTACGCCGTTGACGGTGAGCCGCCCGTCCTCGCCGCAGCAGCGGACGGTGTCGCCGCCGACGGCCACGACCCGCTTGATGAGGTCCCGTTCGTCGGCCGAGGGCAGCAGCCCGATGAAGGTCAGGGCCTGCTTGGCCTGCTTGACGCCGACGGGGTCGTCGGCGGGCGGCACGGGGTCCTGGTGGAGCCAGTTGCCGGGGTCCTTGAAGACGACGACATCGCCGCGCTGCGGACGGGAGCCGAACCAGGGGGTGAGCTTGTCGACGAGGACCCGGTCCTGGATCCGGATCGTCTGCTCCATGGAACCGGAGGGGATGACGAACGCCTGGACGAGGAAGGTCTTGAGGACGAGGGCGATGAGGACGGCGACCGTGACCAGGATCGGGATCTCCCGGAGCGCGGAGCGCCGCCGGCGCCGCTTGACCTTGCGGGCGAGCTTGCGCCGCTCGGCCCGCCCGGGCAGTACGGGGCCCTGCTCGGGGGCGTGGCCGGCTCCGCCGGCCGGCCGTCCCCGGCTACCCACGGCTCCCCGTTCGCGGGGTCGCGGGCCCCGTCGGATGCCCGCCGGCCGGTGGCGCCGGCACGGCGTCGAAGGCGTCCGTGCCCGCCACCCCGTTCCAGCGGCCGAAGGGCCAGGCGATCCAGTCGGCGCGTCCGACGACCTTGTCGACGGGGACCATGCCGCCGCCGGGGCTGCCCAGGTGGTCCCGGGAGTCGCTGGACTGGCTGCGGTGGTCGCCCATGACCCAGAGCCGGTCCGGGGGGACGACGATGTCGAAGGGCACGGCGGAGGGCTGGTCTCCGGGCACCAGGTACCGCTCCACGACGACGGTGCCGTTGACGGTGAGGCGGCCGTCCTCGTCGCAGCAGACGACCCGGTCGCCGCCGGTGCCGACGACCCGCTTCACGAAGTCGGTCTCGGCGGGCTCCGCGAGCCCGAGGGCCGCGGCCCCGTCGCGCAGCAGGCCGCCGACGGGGTCGCCCTCGGGCTCCTCCCGCACGAAGGAGCCGGTGCCGTCGAAGACGACGACGTCACCGCGGCGCGGCTCGTCCCCGAAGCGGTACGCCAGTTTGTTCACCAGGATCCGGTCGCCGACCTGGAGCGTCGGTTCCATGGAGCGGCTGGGGATCAGGAACGGCTGCGCCACGAAGTGGCTCACGAGCAGCAGGAAGGCCACGCAGGCGGCGCCCACGAGGACCGTGCGCCGCCAGGAGGGCGCGCCGTCGGTCTCCTCGGAGAACCCGGGGGCCGCGGAGTGCCCAGAACCCCCGAAGCCCGCGGAGTCCCCGGAGTCCGCGGAGTACTCAGAACCCCCGGAAGCCGCGGAGTCCCCGGAAACGCGCGCGGAGCGCGGCCCTTCCTCCGTACCGGAATCCCTGTCGGGTTCCGCGTCGGAAGAGGGGCCGCGCTCCGTGTGCTGTGCTTCGGTGTCCATCGCCGGACAAGCCTATCCGGCCTGTCTGTGAGGGGAACCGGAAGCGCGGTGCGTGCCGGGAGCCGGGGCTCAGCGGTCGCGCTTCTCCTTGATCTTGGCGGCCTTGCCGCGCAGCTCGCGGAGGTAGTAGAGCTTGGCACGGCGCACGTCACCGCGCGTCACGAGCTCGATCTTCTCGAAGATCGGGCTGTTGACCGGGAAGGTGCGCTCGACGCCGACGGAGAACGAGACCTTGCGGACCGTGAAGGTCTCGCTGACGCCCGAGCCCTGGCGGCGGATGACGACGCCCTTGAACTGCTGGATGCGGGAGCGGTTGCCCTCGATGACGCGGACGTGCACGTTGACGGTGTCGCCCGGGCGGAAGGCGGGGAGGTCGGAGCGGAGCGAAGCCGCGTTGACCTGGTCGAGCAGGGAGGCCATGGAGGTCTCTTTCCTCGCTGATGCCACAGGTCATCAGCGGTACGTTCGAAAGGGTTTCGGAGACCGTCCGCTCCTGGCGGCGTCGTTCCCCCTGTGGCAGGGGCGCGCGCCGGACGGACGGCAGCGGCCTATTCTTCCACGCCCTCGACCCTGCGCCAAAATCGGCCGCCGGGCTCGGGGGCCCACCCCATCATGGAGAGGATCTCCCGGTCCTTCTTGTCGAAGGCGGCCGGGTCGCAGCGCTCGATGAGGTCGGGCCGGTGCGCGGCGGTGCGGCGGAAGGCCTCGTCGCGCCGCCAGCGGGCGATCTTCCCGTGGTGACCGCTGAGGAGCACGTCGGGGATGCCCCGGCCGCGCCACTCGGGGGGCTTGGTGTAGACGGGGCCCTCCAGGAGGTTGGCCATGGCCCCGGGGGCGAAGGAGTCGTCCCGGTGGGACTCGGCGTTGCCGAGGACGCCGGGCAGGAGGCGGGCGACGGCCTCGGTGACGACGAGGACGGCTGCCTCTCCGCCGGCCAGGACGTAGTCCCCGATGGATACCTCGTAGACCGGCATCCGGGTCGCGTACTCGTCCACGACCCGGCGGTCGATGCCCTCGTAGCGGGCCGGGGTGAAGATCAGCCAGGGCCGCTCGGAGAGTTCGACGGCCAGCTCCTGGGTGAAGGGGCGGCCGCTGGGGGTGGGGACGACGAGGACGGGGCCGTGGGCGCCGCCCTCGTACCCGTCGGCGAGGGTCTGGTCGAGCGCGTCGCCCCAGGGCCCGGTCTTCATGACCATGCCGGGGCCGCCGCCGTACGGGGTGTCGTCGACCGTGTTGTGCCGGTCGTACGTCCATCCGCGCAGGTCGTGGACGTGGACGTCGAGCTGTCCGCGCGCGCGTGCCTTGCCGACGAGGGAGACGTTCAGCGGTTCGAGGTACTCGGGGAAGATCGTGACGACGTCGAGCCTCATGCCCGCTCCTCGCCGGACTCCTCGGAGGAACCGGCCTCGTCCTCGCGGGAGGAGGCGATCTCGGCGCGGTCGTCGATCAGGCCGGGCGGCGGGTCGATCACGGCCCGCTGCTCCTCCAGGTCGATCTCGGTGACGATCTCCCCGACGAAGGGGATCATCAGCTCGGTGCCGTCGGGGCGTTCGACGATGAAGAGGTCCTGGGACGGCAGATGGGAGATCTCGGTGATGCGCCCGATCTCGGTGCCGTCGGCGAGGACGACGTCGAGGTCGATCAGCTGGTGGTCGTAGTACTCGTCCTCCTCCTCGGGCATCTCCGTGGGGTCGACCTCGGCGATGAGGAGGGTGTTGCGCAGGGCCTCGGCGGCGGTGCGGTCGCGGACGCCCTCGAAGCGCAGCAACAGGCGGCCGCTGTGAACGCGGCCGGTCTCGATGGTCAGCGGCCCGGCGGAGGCCGGGTCGGTGAGCAGGACGGCGCCGGGGCCGAGCCTGAGCTCGGGCTCGTCCGTGCGCACCTCGACGGTGACCTCGCCCTTGATGCCGTGGGCGCGCCCGATCCGCGCGACTACCAACTGCACTGCTTCACTCTCTCCTGTCACACAGCTCGTACGACAACGGGCCGGGGCGGGCTCGTAAGCCCTCCCCGGCCCGTGCCGGCACAACTCAAGGTGATGCTGCCGACCTTCTCAGCGGACCTGGTCCACGTCGACGAGGTCGACCCGGATCCCACGGCCGCCGATGGCTCCCACGACGGTGCGCAGCGCACGCGCGGTGCGGCCGTTGCGGCCGATCACCTTGCCGAGGTCGTCGGGGTGGACCCGGACCTCGAGCACGCGGCCCCGGCGCAGGTTGCGCGAGGCGACCTGCACCTCGTCGGGGTTGTCGACGATGCCCTTCACGAGGTGCTCGAGAGCCTCCTCGAGCATGATCAGGCCTCGGTCGACTCGGTGGACGCGGCCTCGGCCTCGTCCGCCTTCTTGTCGGCCTTCTTGGCCTTCGGGGTGATGGCCTCACCCTTGTCGTCGCCGCCCTCGAGGGTCTTCGCGAACTCGTCGAACGAGGCGCGCTTCGCCTCCTTGGTGGCGGGGACGAGCAGCGCCTTCTCGGGGGCCGGGAGGCCCTTGTGCTTCTGCCAGTCGCCGGTGAGCTTCAGGATGGCGAGGACCGGCTCGGTCGGCTGGGCGCCGACGGACAGCCAGTACTGCGCACGCTCGGAGTCGACCTCGATACGCGACGGGTTGTACGTCGGGTGGTAGAGGCCGATCTCCTCGATCGCGCGACCGTCGCGGCGGGTGCGCGAGTCGGCGACGACGATGCGGTAGTGCGGCTGGCGGATCTTACCGAGGCGCTTGAGCTTGATCTTGACTGCCACTGGAGTGGTGTCTCCTGGTCTATGACGTGGTTGGGCACTTGAGATGCCACGTGGGGTTGCGGTACTCGGATGCCCGATGGACGCGTCAGCCGGAGGAGAGAGGGGTCCTGTGCGACTGTCGAGTACAGCTAGCCATTGTGCCACACGCCGGGGGGTCAGTTGGCGGCGCCCACCGTCTCCGGGATGCGGAAGGGCTTGCCGCAGCCGCCGCAGACGATCGGGGCCTGGGCGAGGACCGACGGGACCACGCGCACGTTGCGCCCGCAGTCGCAGACGGCCTTGACCCGCACGCCGCCGCCCGAGGAGCCGTGCCGGGCGGCCGGTCCGCGGAAGGAGCGCTTGGTGTCGGCGGCGGTGGCGACCGTGTGGGCCTTGAGGGCGCGCTGGAGCCGTTCGATGGTGGGGCGGTAGCGCCGTCTGGCCTCCGCGTTGAGCGTGACCAGGGAGAAGCCGCTGCTGGCATGCGGCTCCTCGGGGTGGTCGAGGCCCATCTCCTCGGCGATCGCGAGGAAGCGGCGGTTGTGGTAGCGGCCGGCGCGGGAGGTGTCGCGGACGCCTCTGGCGGCGGCGATGCCGTGGACCGCCTCGTGGAGGAGTCGTTCGAAGGAGAGTTCGGCGCCACAGGCGGACGAGGACTCCCCGATGAGGGATTCGGGCGCGGCAAGGTCGGGCAGCTCGGGGTGGTGCCGCTGAATGTCGGCCCACGCCTGTGCCAGCTCTGCGGCGAGAACAGGTGGTGTCGTGCTCACGTCGGGTACAACGAGCCGGAGTGCCCCCGGGTTCCATTCCGGGGCATCCCAAATATTTTGCACTTACCAGTCAGTTGCCATTGATGCGTCCCGACGAGGGCCAGTGCGCCGATCTGCGGAGAAGCCGCGCGGGAAGCCACAAGCCCGTACGCAGCGGCGCATACGCCCCGGCGCGGAGCCCGGCTGTGCACGCCCCCGTCCGGGCGACTCCGCCCCGGCGGCCCGGGGCCCGTCTCCGGAGGTCCCGGGCGTGCGCGCCCCCAGGGGGCGCGCCCTCGAGCGGGCACGAAGTGTTGCGGGGAGATTACCGGGTCCCCGCGCGCGGGCGCACACCGCCCCTCCCCCGGACGAATCGGTCCGCCCCGACCACTGGACGCGGACCCCGATGCGGAGTTCCCTGACTACGGGGAGCTGTCGTCCGAGCACTGATTGGGGCGCTTATCCATGACACCTACGCTCGTCCCGCACCACCCCGCGCGCGACTGGGCCGAGATCCAGGAACGGATGCTCGTCCCCCTCTACGAGGCGGTGTACGACCGCCTCGGCGTGGACGGGGCCTCCCGGGTCCTCGGCCTGGGCTGCGGCTCGGGCCTGGCCCTCCTCATGGCGGCCGCGCGGGGCGCCCGGGTGGCCGGCGCGGACCGGGACCACGCGCGCGTGGAGCTGGCCAGGGAGCGGCTCCCGGAGGACGTCGCCGTCACCGGGGAAGCGCCGGAGTGTGCCCCGTACGACGTGGTCACCGCCTTCCACGCGACGGACGCCCTGCTCCCGGAGCTCGCGGCCGTCACCCGTACGGCTCAACCTGGCACGACCGTCGTCCTCGCCGGCTGGGGACCCCCGGAGCGGTGCGCCACGGAACCGGTCCTGCGGCTCGCGGCCCGGCTCGCCGACCGCCGCCCGGCGGCTGGGCTCGGCCCGGACCTGGACGCGCTCGCGGCCGCGGCGGGGCTGCGGCCGGCCGGCTCGGGCCGGGTGGCCTGCCCCTTCGGGTACGCCGACGGGGCCAGCGCGGTGCGGGGCCTGCTCTCGACGGGCGCCTTCGACGAGGCGGTCCGCGCGACCGACCCCTCCCAGGTGGAGAAGGAGATCGAGGAGGCGCTCGCCCCGTACGTCCGCCCGGACGGGACGGTGTGGATGCCGAACGTCTTCCGGTACGTGATCGCCCGCACACCCTGAGACCCGTACGCCCCGGGGCCCGCACGCCCGCGACCAGCACGCCCTGAGACCCGTACACCCCGGGGCCCGCACGCCTGCGACCCGTACGCCCTGAGGTACGCACCCCCCTGGGACCCGTGCGCCTGGGGCAACACGTACGCGCCGCTCCCCGCGCGCCCTTGGGGGAGCCCCTCACTCCCCCGGCCGCTCCGGGTTCGGGCCCACGCCCGGCTCGGGGCCCGGGGCCGGGCGGGCGATGCCCGCCGCGCGGTAGGCCGCCTCCTCCTCCAGGGTCTCGTTCGCCAGAAGGGCCTCGGCCAGGGCGTCCAGCTTGTCCCGGTGCTCGTCGAGCCGCCGCAGCGCGACCTCGTAGCACTCGTCGACGATCCGCCGCATCTCCCGGTCGACGGTGTCCAGGGTCGCGGGGGCCGCCGAAAGCCCGTACGCCTGCTGGGCGTCGCTCGGGATGGCGGTGAGGCGGCCGACGCTCTCGCTCATCCCCCACCGGCCCGCCATCCCCCGGGCGATGTTGGTGACCTGTTCCAGGTCGCTCTCGGCCCCCGTGGTGATCACCCCGAACACCACCTGCTCGGCCGCCATCCCGCCGAGGGCGCCGATGATCCGGCCGCGCAGGTACTCCTCCGTGTAGGCGTACTTGTCGGCGTCGGGGGTCGACAGGGTGACGCCCAGGGCCCGGCCGCGCGGCACGATGGTGATCTTCCGGACCGGGTCGGCGCCCGGCTGGAGCATGCCGAGCAGGGCGTGGCCGCTCTCGTGGTACGCGGTCCGCCGCCGCTCCTCCTCCGGCATCACCAGGGGCCGTTCCGCACCGAGTTGGACCTTCTCCAGGGCGTCGGACAGATCGGACTGCGTGACGGCCTTCTGCTCGCGCTTGACCGCGAGCAGCGCGGCCTCGTTGGCGAGGTTGGCGAGTTCGGCGCCGGTCATGCCGGGGGTCGTACGGGCCACCTGCTCCAGGTCGACGTCCTCGGCGAGCGGGATCTCCCGGGTGTGGATGCGCAGGATGGCCTCGCGGCCGCCCCGGTCCGGCGGGTTGACGTGCACGATCCGGTCGAAGCGGCCGGGCCGGGTGAGGGCGGGGTCGAGGACGTCGGCGCGGTTGGTGGCGGCCAGGACGATGACCCCCTCGGAGCCGGTGAAGCCGTCCATCTCCGTGAGGATCTGGTTGAGGGTCTGCTCGCGCTCGTCGTGGCCGCCCATCCCGGAGCCGCCGCCCCGGGCCCGGCCGATGGTGTCGATCTCGTCGATGAAGACGATCGCCGGGGCGACCTTGCGGGCCTCGGCGAACAGCTCCCGCACCCGGGAGGCGCCCACGCCCACGATCATCTCGATGAACCCGGAGGCGGAGGCCGAGAAGAACGGCACCCCGGCCTCGCCCGCGACGGCCCGCGCGAGGAGCGTCTTGCCGGTGCCGGGAGGTCCGGCGAGGAGCACGCCCCGGGGCATCTTGGCGCCCATGGCCCGGTAGGCGTCCGGGTTCTTGAGGAAGTCGACCACGTCGTTCAGCTCGCCCTCGACCTCGTCGATGCCGGCGACGTCCGCGAAGGTGGTGCGCTTCCCGGTCTCCAGCTCGACCGGCTTGGGCGGCTGCTTGCGGCCCAGCATGCCGCCGGCCCCGCCCATGCCCGCGCTCATCCGGCGGGCGATGAACACCCACAGCAGGACGAGCAGCAGCATCGGCGCGAGCGAGAGGAGCAGGTTGGCGAGGAAGCTGCGCTCCTGGACGACCGGTTCGGCGGTGACGACGACGTTCTGCCTGGTCAGCTGCGCCCACAGGTCGTCGTCCGCGAAGGCGGGCCGCTGGGTGGTGAACTTGGTGTAGTCGCCCTCGCCGTCGGGGACGGGCTGCTTGTTCTTCAGCTGCCCCTGGATCGCGTCGCCCTTGGAGTAGATCTTGGTGACGTTCCCGGCGGCGACCTGCTTGTCGAACTCGGTGTACGAGATCGTCGGGCCGTCGCCGTCGTTGAAGAACGACAGGACGATGTTGGTCAGCAGGTAGACGACGAGCGCGGTGAGGATCAGTCCGCCCCAGCCGCCCGGCATCCGCTTCTTCGGCGACGGGGGCGGCGGGGCCCCTTCCGAGCGCCAGGGCTGGTCGGTCCGGTCGCGCGGGGGTGCGGGGTCGGCCACGTGACTCTCCTCGGGGCGGCAGTGGCCCCAGTATCGAAGAGCGGGAGGAACCGGGCACCGCGGGCGGTCCGGAGGGATGAAGAGGGGCCCGGAGCGGTGTGACACCGCTCCGGGCCCCTCCTCGTACCGGCTGTCAGCCCATGAACTTCTTGAACTCGTCCGGCAGCTCGAAGTCCTTCGGGCTCTGGCCCGCCCCGGGCAGGCCGAAGGCGCCGCCCTGCTGCGCCTGCTCGCGGCGCTCGGCGGCGGCCTGCTCCTCGGCCTTCCGCTTCATCGGGTTGCCGCTCTTGCGCTTGCCCTTGGCCTGCTTGACCTGCTTCTTCTGCCGGCCGGGGCCGCCACCCATGCCGGGGATGCCGGGCATGCCCGGGAGGCCGCCGCCCTGGGCCATGCGGGACATCATCTTGCGGGCCTCGAAGAACCGCTCGACCAGGCCCTTGACCGCGCTGACCTCGACGCCGGAGCCCTTGGCGATGCGGGCGCGACGGGAGCCGTTGATGATCGTCGGGTCCTGGCGCTCGCCGGGGGTCATCGACTTGATGATGGCGGCCGTGCGGTCGACGTCCTTCTCGTCGATGTTGTTGATCTGGTCCTTCATCTGGGCCATGCCCGGGAGCATGCCGAGCAGCTTCGAGATGGAGCCCATCTTGCGGACCTGCTCCATCTGGGCCAGGAAGTCGTCGAGCGTGAACTCCTGGCCCTTCTTCGACGCGAGCTTCGAGGCCATCTTGGCGGCCTCTTCCTCGTCGAAGGTCTGCTGGGCCTTCTCGATGAGGGAGAGCATGTCGCCCATGCCGAGGATGCGGGACGCCATGCGGTCCGGGTGGAACGCGTCGAAGTCGTCCAGCTTCTCGCCGTTGGAGGCGAACATGATCTGCTTGCCGGTGACGTGCGCGATGGAGAGCGCGGCACCACCGCGGGCGTCGCCGTCGAGCTTGGAGAGCACGACGCCGTCGAAGCCGACGCCGTCGCGGAAGGCCTCGGCGGTGTTGACCGCGTCCTGGCCGATCATGGCGTCGACGACGAAGAGGATCTCGTCGGGGGAGACGGCGTCGCGGATGTCCGCGGCCTGCTGCATCAGCTCCTGGTCGATGCCGAGGCGGCCGGCGGTGTCGACGATGACGACGTCGTAGAGCTTGGTGCGCGCGTACTCGATGGAGTCCTTGGCGACCTGGACCGGGTCGCCGACGCCGTTGCCCGGCTGGGGGCCGTAGAAGGCCACGCCCGCGCGGTCGGCGACGACCGAGAGCTGGTTGACGGCGTTGGGTCGCTGGAGGTCGCAGGCGACGAGCAGCGGGGAGTGGCCCTGGCCCTTGAGCCAGAGGCCGAGCTTTCCGGCGAGGGTGGTCTTGCCGGCGCCCTGGAGACCGGCGAGCATGATCACGGTGGGCGCGGTCTTGGCGAACCGCAGGCGACGGGTCTCGCCGCCGAGGATGGCGACCAGCTCGTCGTTGACGATCTTGATGACCTGCTGGCTGGGGTTGAGCGCCTTGGAGACCTCGGCGCCGAGGGCCCGCTCCTTGACGTTCCGGATGAACGCGCGCACGACCGGCAGGGCGACGTCGGCCTCGAGGAGGGCGATACGGATTTCCCGGGCGGCGCTGTCGATGTCCTGCTCGGACAGACGGCCCTTGCCGCGGAGACTCTTGAAGGTGCTCGCCAGGCGGTCGGAGAGGGTATCGAACACAGCGCTCGTCGGTCCTTGGGGTCGGGGGCGGGGAATCGCCCTCCAGGGTATCCGGCCCTGCGAAGAAAACGTCCCCGCCCACCGGGAAGCGGTGAACGGGGACGAGCCCCCGGGTCACCCCAGCGCCGTCTCCAGCGTCCTCGCCAGGTCCACCGCCTCCTCCGGCGGCAGCAGGGAGCCGTCCGGGCGGGTCACGTAGAGGGTGTCGACGGCGTTGGCGCCGAGGGTGGAGACGTGGGCGCTCCTGACCCGTACCGCCGCTCCCTCCAGGGCGCGGCCGATGCGGTGCAGGAGGCCGGGGGCGTCCTGGGCGCGGACCTCGATGACGGTGGCGAGGCGGGAGTCGGCGGCGGCGACGGTGACGCGGGGCGGCGGGGCGGCGAGGCCCCGGCGCCGGGGGTAGGCGGCCTCGCGTTCGGCGAGACGGGCGGGGATGTCGAGGGAGCCGTCGAGGGCGCGGACGAGGTCGGCGCGGAGCCGGGCGGCCTCGGGCAGGGAGCCGTACTCGGCGGCGACGCGCCAGTCGAGGACGAGGACGGAGCCGGAGCCGAGGCCGGTGGGGAGGTCGACGGCCCGCAGGTCGGCGGCGCGGACGGTGAGGCGGTGCAGGGCGAGGACGCCGGCGACGGCGGGCAGGACGCCGGGCCGGTCGGGCAGCGCGATGACGAGTTCGACGCCGACGGGCTCGGGCGCGGCTTCGCCGGAAGGGGAGTCGTCGTGGGCGGCCGCGTGCTCGTCCCGGGTGTGGAGGGCGAGGACGGGTTCGCCGGTGCGCAGGGCCTCGATGGCGAGGCGTTCCTGCTCGGCGCTGGGGGCGGCGGCCTCGGGGTCGGGCAGGGGTTCTCCGGCGAGGACGCCCGCGACCCGTTTGACCAGGTCGGCAACGAGCGAGGCACGCCAGGAGGACCAGGCGGCGGGCCCGGTGGCGAGGGCGTCGGCCTCGGTGAGGGCGTGCAGGAGTTCCAGGGTGCCGAGGGTGCCGACGGCGGTGGCGACGGCCTGGACGGTGGCGGGGTCGTCGAGGTCGCGCCGGGTGGCGGTCTCGACCAGGAGGAGGTGGTGGCGGACGGCGGTGGCGACGGTGGCGGTGTCGGTGCGGTCGAAGCCGACGCGGGCGGCGAGGTCGCGGGCGATGGTCTCGCCGGCGACGGAGTGGTCGCCGGGCCAGCCCTTGCCGATGTCGTGGAGGAGGGCGGCGACGAGGAGGAGGTCGGGGCGGCCGACGCGGCGGGTGAGGGAGGCGGCGCGGACGGCGGTCTCGACGAGGTGGCGGTCGACGGTCCAGGTGTGGACGGGGTTGCGCTGGGGGCGGCAGCGGACGCGTTCCCAGTCGGGGAGGAGCCGGGTGACGATCCCCTCGGCCTCCAGGGCCTCCCAGACGGGGACGGTGGCCTCGCCGGCGCCGAGGAGGGTGACGAGTTCCTCGCGCGCCTCGGCGGGCCAGGGCACGGGGAGGGGTTTGGCGGTGGCGGCGAGCCGGCGTACGGCGTGCGGGGAGAGCGGCAGGCCGGACTGGGCGGCCGCGGCGGCGGCCCGCAGGGGCAGGACGGGGTCGCGCTCGGGTCGGGCGGTGCGGGCGAGGACGACCTCGCCGTCCATCTCGACCACGCCCTCGGCGAGCGGGGTGCGCTCGACCGGGGGTTTGCCGCCGGTCCGGCCGCCCAGGAGGGACCGGAGCCGGGGGCGGGCCGAGCGGGCCTTGAGGACGCGGTTGACCTCGCGCCAGGTGACGTCGGTGGCGTACGAGATGGTCCGGGCGGCCTCGTACACCTCGCGGAGCAGGGTGTCGGCGTCGAGGAGGCCGAGTTCGGCGGCGACGGCGTCCTGCTCCTGGAGGGCGAGCCGGTCGGTGGCGCGGCCGGTGGCCAGGTGGAGGGCGTCGCGGGCGTCGAGGAGGGCGCGGCGGGCGCGGTCGAGGCCTTCGCGGGGGGCGTCGGCGAGCCAGGAGGCGGCGACGGCGCGCAGGGCCTGGGCGTCGCGCAGTCCGCCGCGGGCCTCCTTGAGGTCGGGTTCGAGGAGGAACTGGAGCTCGCCCGTGCGTTCGGCGCGCTCGCGGCAGAGCGCGTCGAGTTCGGGGAGGCGCCTGGGGGCCTGGTTGCGCCAGTCGGCGAGGACGGTGGTGCGCAGGGCGGCGACGAGTCCGGCGTCTCCGGCGAGGGGCCGGGCGTCGAGGAGGCCGAGGTGGACCTTGAGGTCGTCGGCTGCGGTGGCGCGGGCCTCGGCGGGGGTGCGGACGGAGTGGTCGAGGGCGAGGCCGAGGTCCCAGACCGGGTACCAGATGCGGTCGGCGAGGGCGGCGATCGCGGCCTTGTCGGCGGTGCCGTCGTGGAGCAGGAGGAGGTCGAGGTCGCTGCGGGGGGAGAGTTCGGAGCGGCCGTAGCCGCCGACGGCGACGAGGGCGGTGCCGCGGGGCGGCGCGGCGGCGGCGAAGAGGCCGGCCAGCCAGTCGTCGGTGAGGCGGGCGAGGGCGGCACGGCGCGGCGGCCCGGACCGCTCCTTCTCGTGGAGGAGGAGCAGCCGGGCCGCCGCGTAACCGCCGGGTCCCGATTCTTCGTTCTGTGCGCTGACTTCGAGGCTCGTCACCCGGCGGCTCCTCACGTGTTCCTACAGTGCGTCCGGACCGCGCTCGCCGGTGCGGACCCGTACGGCGGTCTCGACCGGCACGCTCCACACCTTGCCGTCTCCGATCTTGCCGGTTCGGGCGGCCTTGACGACGACGTCGATGAGCTGTTCGGCGTCCTCGTCCTCGACCAGGACCTCGATGCGGATCTTGGGGACCAGGTCGACGGTGTACTCGGCGCCCCGGTAGACCTCGGTGTGGCCGCGCTGGCGTCCGTAGCCGCTGGCTTCGGTGACGGTGAGGCCGTGGACGCCGAACGCCTGGAGGGCCTCCTTGATCTCGTCGAGCCGGTGCGGCTTCACGACCGCGGTGATGAGCTTCATGCGTCCACCTTCTTGTTCTCCGTGACGGCCGGGGCGGGGGCGGCGGCGGTGGTGCGGGAGGAGGTGCCGCCGCCGGCTCCGCTGAAGTCGTACGCGGTCTCGGCGTGCTCGACCTGGTCGATGCCGGAGACCTCGTCGTCCTCGCTGACTCGCATCCCGATGGTCTTGTCGACGATCAGGGCGAGGATCGCGGAGGCGATCAGAGAGTAGGCGAGGACCGCGAAGACGCCGATCGCCTGCTTGCCGAGCTGTTCCAGGCCGCCGCCGTAGAAGAGGCCCTTGGCGTCGGACTGGACGCCGCCGGTGGCGAAGAAGCCGACGAGGAGGGAGCCGACGACGCCGCCGACGAGGTGGACGCCGACGACGTCGAGGGAGTCGTCGTAGCCGAACTTGTACTTGAGGCCGACGGCCATGGCGCAGAGGAGGCCGGCGACGGCGCCGACGGCGATCGCGCCGAGGGGGCTGACGGAGCCGCCGGCGGGGGTGATGGCGACGAGTCCGGCGACCGCGCCGGAGGCGGCGCCGAGGGTGGTGAAGGAGCCGTGGCGGATCTTCTCGTAGGCGAGCCAGGCGAGCATGGCGGCGGCGGTGGCGACCTGGGTGTTGACGAACATCACGGCGCCGACGCCGTCGTCGTTGCCGAGCCAGGAGCCGGCGTTGAAGCCGAACCAGCCGAACCAGAGGAGGGCGGCGCCGAGCATGACCAGCGGGAGGCTGTGCGGGCGCATCGGGTCCTTCTTGAAGCCGACGCGCTTGCCGATGACGAGGATGACGCCGAGGGCGGCGGCGCCGGCGTTGATGTGGACGGCCGTGCCGCCGGCGAAGTCGATGACGCCCATCTCGAAGAGCCAGCCGCCGGAGCCCCAGACCCAGTGGGCGACGGGGAAGTACACGATCGTGGCCCAGAGGGTGACGAAGAGGGCCCAGGCGGTGAACTTGACGCGGTCGGCGAGGGCGCCGCTGATGAGGGCGGGGGTGATGACCGCGAACATCAGCTGGAAGACGGCGAAGACGTAGACGGGGATGGTGTAGCCGTCCCACAGTTCGGTGATGCCGATGCCGCTGAGGCCTACGTAGTCGGAGGACCAGCCGACGATCGAGCCGACGTCGGTGCCGAAGGCGATGCTGAAGCCGTAGAGCACCCACAGGATCGTGACGATCCCGAGGCTGACGAAGCTCATCATCAGCATGTTGAGGGTGGACTTGACGCGGACCATGCCTCCGTAGAAGAAGGCGAGTCCCGGGGTCATCAGCATGACCAGGGCGGAGCAGATGAGCATGAACCCGGTGTTGGCGGCGGACAGCGCGGGGGCGTCTGCGGCCAGGGTCGTGATGGCTGGTGCCATCGGCGTCTCCTCGTCGTCGGTACGGCCTGTGCGGGGCGGGGCCGGAGAGCGGCCGGCCATGAGGGGTGGCCGGTTATGGCCCAGAGATTCGCGCAGCGCGGTTTCCGGCGGTGCCGCTCGATGTTTCGGAGCCGTGACGAAGGGGTGGGGCGTGTTACGTGACGGTGAACACGCGGGTCACGGGCAGGTAACGGCGTACTCTCCGCGCGTACGGCGCCGGGTGGGCGTGCGGTACGGGGCGGGGGACGCGAACCGGCCGCGTCGGCGTCCGTGTGTCCTTGCGGCGGGGGAGCCGAGTCGGGCAGTAGGGACGTCCGGCGCGGCCGGGGTCCTGGCGGGCCCTGCGGGGCCCGGGCGGGAGGGGTCAGACGGCTTCGGCGGCCTCGGGGAGGAGCTGGGCGAGCCGGTCGGTGAGCTGGACGACCTCGGCGACGTCGCCGAAGCCGCGGGCGGCGTGGTCGACGGTCTTGCGGAGCCGGGTGTTGACCCGCTCGGAGCGGATGCTGCGGGCGACCCCGAGGGCCTTCTCGGCGAGGACGACGGACTGCTCGGGCTCGCGCTTGAGGAGGTGGACGGTGGCCAGGCCGATCAGGTTGAGGGCGTACGACCGCTGGTGGTCGGCGTCCTTCTCGAAGAGTTCGACGGCCCGCTCCATGAGGGGTTCGGCGAGGGAGGCGTACGTCGGGGAGCGTCCGGCGACGTAGGCGAGGTCGCGGTAGGAGTGGGAGTTCTCGCCGTTGAGCTCGGCCTCGGAGAAGAACCGGATCCAGTCGGGCTCGGGCTCGCCCTCCAGGCCGACGTCGGCGAAGGTGTCCTCGGCCATCCGGACGGCCCGCTTGCACTTGGAGGGCTGGCCCATGTTGGCGTAGGCGCGGGCCTCCATCGCATACAGCATGGCCTGGGTGCGGGCGGTGGCGCAGTCCCGGCTGCCGTACTGGGCGAGGTGGATGAGTTCGAGGGCGTCGTCGGGCCGGCCGAGGTGGATCATCTGGCGGCTCATGGACGAGAGGATGTACGAGCCGAGGGGCTTGTCGCCGGCCTCCTTGGCGGCGTGCAGGGCGAGCACGAAGTACTTCTGGGCGGTGGGCTGGAGGCCGACGTCGTAGCTCATCCAGCCGGCGAGTTCGGCGAGTTCGGCGGCGCAGGTGAAGAGGCGCTTGGAGATGTCGGCGGGGTGGGGCTCCTGGAGGAGGTCGGTGACCTCGTGGAGCTGCCCGACGACGGCCTTGCGGCGCAGTCCGCCGCCGCACTGGGCGTCCCACTTGCGGAACATCGCGGTGGTGGACTCCAGGAGGGTGAGTTCGACCTCGGAGAGCCGGTGGGGGCGGTGGGCGTCGGCGGCGGGAGCCGCGGCCTCGCCGGCCGGGGTGGGGACGAGCCAGCGCTGCATCGGTTCGATGAGGGCGGGTCCCGCGGCGAGGGAGAGGGAGGAGCCGAGGAAGCCCCGGCGGGCGAGCATGAGGTCGCTGCGGGAGAACTCGCTGAGCAGGGCGACGGTCTGGGGGCCGGCCCAGGGGAGGTCGACCCCGGAGACGGAGGGCGACTGGTGGGCGCTGCGCAGGCCGAGGTCCTCGACGGCGACGACGGATCCGAAGCGCTCGGAGAAGAGTTCGGAGAGGATCCGCGGGATGGGCTCGCGGGGCTGCTCGCCGTCGAGCCAGCGGCGCACGCGCGAGGTGTCGGTGGAGATGTGGTGCGCGCCCATCTGGCGCGCCCTGCGGTTGACCTGGCGCGCCAGTTCGCCCTTGGACCAGCCGCTGCGCACGAACCACGAGCCCAGCTGCTCGTTCGGGCGCTTGCCGGCAGTCGTACCGTCTGCGCCGTTGCCGCCCACTGGAACGCCCCCATCCACCTGATTGCCTGTCGTGCGAACCCTTATCAGAATGCCGTCTCCCGCCGCATCCGTCCGGCGTTCGCACTCCTTCGAACTGGAAACCGGGTTGCCACCGGCATACCCACGCGTGCGGTGCGCCCCGTGGTTCGAGTACCGAAAGTAATCCTACGATCACCCCTCTACGAGGGGGATTCAAGAAACGCCACCATTCGCCACCCCTTCGAATGAACCCGCCCTCCGTGGAACGCGCTTCACTTGACATGCGACGAACCGGAGTCGGCGGACGGATGCGCGGAGAGGCGCGCATCGCGGTCCGCGCCACCCCCTGCACAACCGTGCGCCGCCCTCGGCGACAGGCCGTGACGGGGAGTGACGGCGGTGCTCCTGGTCGTAACCACCGGCGCGCTCGACCCGTTGGAGGGGACATGGGTTTCACGATCGGCGGCATTCGTGAGATGCGGTCCGGCGCACGCCGCCGCGGACGCACCACGGAGTGCACAGCGGTGGCGGAGTACACGGGGCTGTGGGGCTGGGACGTGGTCCCCGGCGCGCGGGCCGTCTCCGGTCGGTGCTCCTGCGGCGATCCGGTGTGCGCGGCCCCCGGGGCGCATCCGCTCTCCTTCGCGGAGCCGGTCCCGGCGGGTGCCGGTCTGGACGACGCGACCAGGGCGTGGTCGGAGTACCCGGGCGCGGCGCTGCTGCTCCCGGTGGGCCGGGCCTTCGACGTGATCGAGGTGGCGGAGGCGGCGGGCCGGCGGGCCCTGGTCCGCCTGGAGCGCATGGGCCTTCCGCTCGGCCCGGTGTGCGCGACCCCGACCGGCCGGGCGCGGTTCTTCGTGGCGCCGGGGGCGGCGGCCGAGCTGCCGCAGCTGCTGTACCGGATGGGCTGGGACGACGCCGATCTGGACCTGCACTGCCTGGGCCCCGGCTCGTACGTGACCGCTCCCCCGTCGGACCTGGGCGGCCTCGGGCCGGTGCGCTGGCTGCGGCCCCCGACCCTGGACACGGCGGGCGCGCCGCCGCAGGCGCGGCTGCTGCTCGGCACCCTGGCGTACATCTGCCACCGCACGCACTTCTGACGCGCGTACGGGAAAGGGCCCCCGCCGGGGATCGGCGGGGGCCCTTCACGCGTGCGCGTGGAGCGCGGTCAGTCGCCGATCAGGGCGTCGACGAAGGCCCCCGGCTCGAAGGGGGCCAGGTCGTCCGGGCCCTCGCCCAGGCCGATCAGCTTGACCGGGACGCCCAGCTCGCGCTGGACGGCGATGACGATGCCGCCCTTGGCGGTGCCGTCGAGCTTGGTCAGGACGATGCCGGTGATGTCGACGACCTCGGCGAAGACGCGGGCCTGGATCAGGCCGTTCTGGCCGGTGGTGGCGTCGAGGACGAGGAGGACCTCGTCCAGCGGGCCGTGCTTCTCCACGACGCGCTTGACCTTGCCGAGCTCGTCCATGAGGCCGGTCTTGGTGTGGAGGCGGCCGGCGGTGTCGATGAGGACGACGTCGGCGTTCTCCGCGATGCCCTCCTTGACCGCGTCGAAGGCGATCGACGCCGGGTCGCCGCCCTCCGGGCCGCGGATGGTGCGGGCGCCGACGCGCTCGCCCCAGGTCTGGAGCTGGTCGGCGGCGGCGGCGCGGAAGGTGTCGGCGGCGCCGAGGACGACGGACTTGCCGTCGGCGACGAGGACGCGGGCCAGCTTGCCGGTGGTGGTGGTCTTGCCGGTGCCGTTGACGCCGACGACCATGACGACGCCGGGGACGTCCGCGGGGCTCTCGGTCTTCACCGTGCGGTCGAGGTCGGGGCCGAGGAGGGTGATCAGTTCCTCGCGGAGCAGGCCGCGCAGCTCCTCGGGGGTGCGGGTGCCGAGCACCTTCACGCGCTCGCGCAGCCGCTCGACGAGCTCCTGGGTGGGGGCGACGCCGACGTCGGCGGTGAGGAGGGTCTCCTCGATCTCCTCCCAGGTGTCCTCGTCGAGGTGCTCGCGGGACAGGAGCGTGAGCAGCCCCTTGCCGAGCGAGTTCTGGGAGCGGGCGAGGCGGGCCCGGAGCCGTACGAGACGGCCGGCGGTGGGCTCGGGGACCTCGATCACGGGGGCCGGGGGCTCGGCGACGACCGGGTCCTCGACGGCGGTCGGGGCCCCGGTGGCCTCCTCGGCCGTGGGGAGCTCGACCTCCTCGACCGTGCGGCGTGGTTCTTCCCGCGGCGTCTCCGCCTCCTCGCCGACGCGCGGTTCGGCGGGCGGAGCGGTGATGGTCGGCGGGGTGGACGGCGGCTCGGCCGGGGGCAGCTGCTTCTTCTTGCGGCCGCTGACCACGAGCCCGCTCGTCACGGCGACCGCGACGACCAGAGCGATGACTACAGCAAGGATGAGTTCCATAACGGGTCCAGTATGGCGTCACCCCGCCCGCGCCCCCCGTACTCCCCGTGGGGCACGCCCCCGCGTACCGGGCCGGTCCGCCGTTCGGCGGTGCCGGACGCGGAGACCGCCCCGGCCCGGGCGCAGAGACCGCCCCGGTCCGGGCGCGGGCCTCGGACCGGGGCGGTCTCGGTGGGCGAGGAGAGGGGCAGCGGGGATCAGCCCATCTCCTCCAGCGCCTTGCCCTTGGTCTCCTTGACGTACCGGAGCACGAAGGGGATCGAGAGCACGGCGAAGACCGTGTAGATGATGTAGGTGCCGGAGAGGTTCCAGTCCGCGAGGGACGGGAAGCTGGCGGTGATGGCCCAGTTGGCGATCCACTGGGCGGAGGCGGCGACGCCGAGGGCGGCGGCGCGGATCCTGTTGGGGAACATCTCGCCGAGGAAGACCCAGACCACCACGCCCCACGAGAGGGCGAAGAAGAGCACGAAGACGTGGGCGGCGACGAGGGCCACGACGCCCTGGGTCTCGGGCAGCTTGCCGTCGACGAGGTCGGCGGAGAAGGCCCAGGCCTCGAAGGCGAGGGCGATCGCCATGCCGGCGGAGCCGACGAGGGCGAGCGGCTTGCGGCCGACCCGGTCGACCAGGACCATCGCGATCACGGTGCCGACGATGTTGATGATCGACGTGGTGAACGAGTAGAGGAACGAGCTGGACGGGTCGATGCCGACGGACTGCCAGAGGGTCGCGGAGTAGTAGAACGCGACGTTGATGCCGACGAGCTGCTGGAAGACCGAGAGTCCGATGCCGACCCAGACGATGGGCAGCAGCTTGAAGCGGCTGCCGGTGACGAACAGGTCCCAGAAGGTGGACTTGTGCTCGCGGCGCATGGCCTGCTTGATCTCCTCCACCCGGTGGTCCAGGTTCACGCCCTTGCCCTCGACCTCGGCGAGGACCTCCTTGGCCTTGTCGGTCTTGCCGACGGAGATCAGGAAGCGGGGGGACTCGGGGATCGCGAAGGAGAGCAGGCCGTAGAGGAGGGCGGGGACGACCATCACGCCGAGCATCCACTGCCAGGCCTCCAGGCCGCCGATCTTGCCGCGCTGATCGCCGTCGGCGAGCTGGAGGATGCCGTAGTTGACCAGCTGGGAGATGGCGATGCCGATGACGATGGCGGCCTGCTGGAAGGAGCCGAGGCGGCCGCGGTAGGCGGCGGGGGCGACCTCGGCGATGTAGGCGGGGCCGATGACGGAGGCCATGCCGATGGCGAAGCCGCCGACGATCCGCCAGAGGGCGAGGTCCCAGAGGGCGAAGGGCAGGGCCGAGCCGACGGCGCTGACGGTGAAGAGGACGGCGGCGATCTGCATGCAGCGGATGCGGCCGATGCGGTCGGCGATCCGGCCGGCGGTGGCGGCGCCGATGGCGCAGCCGATCAGGGCGATGGCGATGACCTGGGCGAGGGTGCCGGAGCCGATGTCGTACCGGTCGCGGATCGCCTCGACGGCGCCGTTGATGACGGAGCTGTCGTAGCCGAAGAGGAAACCGCCCATCGCGGCGGAGGCCGTGATGAAGATGACGTGACCGAGGTGGTCCGGGTGGGCGCCACGGCCTTCGGAGGGGGGCGGCGGGGGCGCCTGCTCAGTGCTGGTCACATGGACTCCTGGGGGCTCCGGCAGCGTTGTCGGGGCATGGGGGGCGAACCCTTCCAGTGGCGCACAACTTCACGCCGCCCACCACTTGAAGGTAAAAGCAACGTTGCAGAGACTATGCCTTCAAGTTTCGAGGTCAATACCCGCCCTCTAGACCACCAGAGGATGAGACGCTGCCTCACGCGTTCAATTCTTGAATGCGGGCTCGTGCGGAGCCGCTAACGCAGCCTTTGGCTGATGACCTTGGATACCCCGTCGCCCTGCATGGAAACGCCGTACAGCGCGTCCGCGACCTCCATCGTCCGCTTCTGGTGCGTGATCACGATGAGCTGCGAGGACTCCTGGAGCTCCTGCATGATCCGGATCAGCCGCTGGAGGTTGGTGTCGTCGAGGGCCGCCTCGACCTCGTCCATCACGTAGAACGGGCTGGGCCTGGCCTTGAAGATGGAGACGAGCAGCGCCACGGCCGTCAGCGAGCGCTCGCCGCCGGAGAGCAGCGAGAGCCGCTTGACCTTCTTGCCCGGCGGGCGGGCCTCCACCTCGACGCCGGTGGTGAGCATGTCGTCCGGGTCGGTGAGGACGAGACGGCCCTCGCCGCCCGGGAAGAGGCGCGAGAAGACCCCCTCGAACTCGCGGGCCGTGTCCCGGTACGCCTCGGTGAAGACCTGCTCGACGCGCAGGTCGACCTCCTTCACGACCTGAAGCAGGTCGGCCCGGGTCTTCCTCAGGTCCTCCAGCTGCTCCGAGAGGAACTTGTGGCGCTCCTCCAGGGCCGCGAACTCCTCCAGGGCCAGCGGGTTCACCTTGCCGAGCTGGTGGTGGGCCCGTTCGGCGGCCTTCAGCCGCTTCTCCTGCTCCGAACGGACGAACGGCCGGGGCGCGGCGGGCTCCCCGCCCTCCTCCCCCTCGACCGCCGGGGGCGGGGGCACGGGCTGGTCGGGGCCGTACTCGGCGACCAGGGCGGCCGGTCCGACGCCGAACTCCTCCAGGGCCTTGGCCTCCAACTGCTCGATCCGCAGCCGCTTCTCGGCGCCGAGGACCTCGCCCCGGTGGACGGAGTCGGTCAGCTTGTCCAGTTCGGCCTTGAGGTCCCGGCCCCGGGCGCGGGCCGCCGTGAGCCCCCGCTCCCGGTCGGCCCTGGCCGCCTCGGCGACCGCCCGCTCGCGTTCGGCGCGGGACAGCGAGACCTCGACGTGGGCCAGGAGCGTCCGGGCCCCGGCGGCGACCGCGCCGGCGACCTCCGCCTCGTGGCGGAGCCGGGTCCGCCGCCGCTCGGCACGCGCGCGTGCCTCCCGTTCGGCGCGGGCGGCCCGGTCGAGGGAGTCGGCCCGCCCGGCGAGCCCCCTGACCCGCTCCTCGTGGGTACGGACCTGGAGCCGGGCCTCCATCTCGGTCTGGCGCGCCCGGGAGCCGTCGGCCGCGAGCCGGTCGCGCGCGGAGGTGTCGGGCTCCTCGTCCCCGCCCTCCCCGGCGGCGGCCTCCTCGGCCACCAGGAGTCGTTCGGCCAGTTCCTCGGCGTCCTCGGTGGCCTTCTCCAGGGCTTCCTGGGCGCGGGCGGCGGCCGCGGCGGCGCGCTCGGCCTCCCCCGCCGCTCCCCTGGCCTGTCCGGCGAGCCGGCCGAGCCGCTGGGCGACGGCGGACTTCTCGCGCTCGGCGGTACGGCGGCGGGCGTCGAGCTCCTCGACGAGCGCGGCGGCGGTGCGGCGGCGCTCGCCGGCCTCCTCCCGCACGGTCGCCAGCTCCTCGCACCGCGCGCCCAGTGCGTCGAGTTCGGCGGCGGCCTCGGCCACGGAGGCCTGGACTTCGAGGAGGCTGGGGGCGCCGGCGGAGCCGCCGTGCGCGACGTGCGCGCCGAGCAGGTCCCCCTCGACGGTGACGGCGGTCAGCGCGGGCCGGGTCCTGACCAGCTCCGCGGCCTCGTCCAGGTCGTCCACGACGACGACGCCGTCGAGCAGGCGGCGGACGGCGCCCATGAGTTCGGCGGGGCCCCGGACGAGGTCGGCGGCGTACGGGCGTCCGCCGGGCGCGGGGCCCACGGGGCCGGGCTCCCGGCCCGGGCCCCGGTCGTGGTCAGGGTCCGGGTCCTGGGCTCCGGTGAGGAGCAGGGAGGCCCGGCCCGCGTCCTGCTTGCGCAGCAGGCGGAGGGCTTCGACGGCGGCGGCGGGCCCGGCGGCGACCGCGTCGGCGGCGGTGCCGAGGGCGGCGGCGACGGGGACCTCGTAGCCGGGGGTGACGGTGAGGAGGTCGGCGGCCGGGCCGAGGAGGCCGGTGAGTCCGGCGGCGAGCAGGGCGCCCGTGCCGTCCTTGCGGCGCAGCCCGAGGGCGAGGGTGTCGTGGCGGGCCCGGGTCGCGGCGCGGCGGCGTTCGGCGGTGTCGAGGGCTTCGCGGGCGGCGCTCAGGGCGGCCTCGGCCTCGGCGAGCCCGTGGCGGGCGGCCTCGTGCCGTGCGGCGAGTTCGGTGTCCTCCGTGTCGAGGCCGTCGACCTCGGCCCTGAGCCGCTCGTACTCCTCCTGGGCGGCGGCGGCCCGCTCGGCCGCCTCGTCCCGGGCGGCGGCGAGCCGGTCGATCTCGGCCCGGGCGGCGGCGGCGCGCGAGCGGGCCGCGTCGACCCGGCCGTGCAGGCGGGCGAGGCCTTCGCGCCGGTCGGCGAGGGCACGGACGGCGTCCTTGAGGCGCCGTTCCTCGTCGGTCAGGGCCCGCTCCAGGTCGGAGCGGTGGGCGACGGCGTCCTCCAGGGCGCGTTCGGCCGCCTCCAGGGCGGCTTCGAGCTCGGCCTCCTGCTCGCGGACGCGGGCCGCCTCGCGCTCCAGGTCCTCGGGGTCGCGGCCGCGCCGCTCCTCGGGGGGCGCGGTGGTGGCGCTCTTCACGCGTGCGTCGGCCAGGGAGACGGTGCCCCGGACGCGTTCGGCGAGCTGGGAGAGGTCGTACCAGGTCTGCTGGGCGCGCTCCAGGCGGGGCACGAGCGCGCGTGCCTCCGCCTCCAGGGCGGCCTCCCGGTCGAGGGCGGCGCGCAGGTCGGCCTCGGTGGCCTCCTTGCGCGCGAGGAGGGCCGCTTCGTCGGCGACCTCGGCGGTGAGCGCCGCCTTGAGGTGGACGAGGTCGTCGGCGAGGAGGCGGAGGCGCGCGTCGCGCAGGTCGGCCTGGATGACGACGGCCCGGCGGGCGACGGCGGCCTGCCGGCCGAGCGGCTTGAGCTGCCGTCGCAGCTCGTCGGTGAGGTCCTGCACGCGCGCGAGGTTGGCCTGCATCGCGTCGAGCTTCCGCAGCGCCTTCTCTTTCCGCTTGCGGTGCTTGAGGACGCCGGCGGCCTCCTCGATGAAGGCGCGGCGGCCCATCGGGTCGGCGTGCAGCACGGAGTCGAGCTGGCCCTGTCCGACGATGACGTGCATCTCGCGTCCGATGCCGGAGTCGGAGAGCAGGTCCTGGAAGTCGAGCAGGCGGCAGGTGTCGCCGTTGATCTGGTACTCGCTGCTGCCGCCGCGGAACATGATCCGGGTGAGGGTGACCTCGGCGTAGTCGATGGGCAGGGCGCCGTCGGAGTTGTCGATGGTCAGCGAGACCTCGGCGCGGCCGAGCGGGGGGCGCCCGGTCGTGCCGGCGAAGATGACGTCCTCCATCTTGCCGCCGCGCAGCGACTTGGCGCCCTGCTCGCCCATGACCCAGGAGAGGGCGTCCACGACGTTGGACTTGCCCGATCCGTTGGGGCCCACGACACAGGTGATTCCCGGTTCGAACCTCAGCGTGGTGGCCGAGGCGAACGACTTGAATCCGCGGAGCGTCAAGGCCTTGAGGTGCACGTCGGGGACTCTACCGGGGCCCGCGCGTTTCACCCGCGAACGTGCAGGGCAGATCCTCGGTTGAGGAAGGGGGAGGTAGGGGGGCTCCGGGGAAACGACGGGTGAAAGCAAGAAGGGACGCCGAAGCGCCCCTTGCGTGTTCAGCCGACATGCGTCGAGCTCCATATGCGGCTGTATGACGGTCGACCGTGCCGACCTGTGTGTTTCCCACCTGGCCCCTCGGGGCTGGGTTGTCAGGTGAGCGCAGGCTCCGCCTGGGGTACGTCGAGATCGATGCTGTCCAGCAGCGACTCTCCCTGGTGCTGAGCGGCGGCAGCGGCGAGCGCGTCGTTCTCGGACTGGATCCGTACCAGCTCGGATTCGAGGTCCTGGACGCGCTGCTGGAGCCGTCGCATCTCGGCGAGGAGTCGCGGGTCGGAGCCGCCGACGTAACCGAGAAGCGCCTTTGCCATGATGGATGGTCCTCCACAATGAGTGACCGACCGAAGCGGTGTGGGTCGTGAGGGATTGGCACCCGCGGTGTTCGGCAGTGACTTGTTGTGCCGGTTCCACTGCCCCACAGCCAAGGTGCGCGGGGCTTCCAGAGTCTCACCAAAAAGTTTGACGGTCAACACGATCACGCCCCGTTTGAAGGGGCGACCGGGGAGTCCACGGCCGCTCAGGGGCGGCGGTGCGTCTCGACCCGGCGCCTTCGGGGCGTCGCGATCATTCTCAACGGGCAGCCTTCCACGACGGGCGCTTCTTGGCAACCACCAGGGGCTTTCCCCTTCACACGCCCGTTACGGCGCGTTCGCACGAGGCCCCTCCGGGTCACCGGAGGGGGTGTCGGAGAGTGATCGTCAGCGGATGGCGAACCCGTCGTAGCCGCCGCGCGGGGTGTCCCAGATCTCAGTGACTCCGTCCACGCGTCCGGGTGTGTCGTCGGAGCGGAGCCAGTCGAGCAGACGGTGGCAATTCTCACGCGGGCCCTCGGCCACGACCTGTACCCGGCCGTCGTCGAGGTTGAGGGCGAAGCCCGTCAGACCGCCGATCTCCAGGGCGTTTGCCCTGGTGAACCAGCGGAAGCCCACTCCCTGTACCCGGCCGCGCACCCAGGCGGTCATCCGTACGTCGTCGCTCATGGCTGCACGCTAACGGGCGGGCCGCTCAAAGAGCACATCGCCCCCCGCTGCCCACTCGCGTACAGTCCCGACGAACGCGTCTCACCCGTTCGGGCGCGCGCCGTTCGACTGCCGGACCGCAACGGTACCGACAGCAAAGATCAGCAAAGACCAGCAGGAGGGCAAGCCATGGGACGCCACCGTCGCTCCGGCGCCGCACCCGCCGCAGAAGACTACGCGGCCGGTACGGACCGCCGGCACCGGGGTGACCGCCGCAGGCGGTCCGTGCGCACCGGTCTGCTCGGTGCCTCCGCAGCCGTCGCGGTCGGCGCGGCCGTGGTCGCCTCGGGCCTCCTGCCCGGCGGGGACACGCTCGCGGTCGGCGGCACCGACACGGCCGGGCACCAGGCGCAGTCCCGGCAGGCCCCGGAGCTGACGACGCAGGGCGGGGCGACGGGGACCCCGACGACCGCGGGAACGGGCAGCGGAGAGCCGTCCTCGCCGCCGGCGAGGCCGAACGCGAAGCCGGCAAAGCCCGAGGCTTCCCCGAGCGCGAAGCCGAAGGCCACGAAGCCGAAGCCGAGCGCGACCCCGTCTCCCACGTCTCCCGCGCCGAAGCCGAAGGCCACGAAGCCGGCGGCCCCGAAGCCCGCGAGAACGGCGAGCGCGAAGCCCGCCGCCCCGAAGACCGCGGCCGCGCCCACCACCGAGGCGCCCGCGCCGAAGCCGAAGCCGACCACCCGGGCCCCCGTCCGGAAGACCGCCCCGGCCTCCACCACGAACCGGAACGACGCCGCCGAGGCGGAGGTCCTGCGTCTGGTCAACAACGAGCGCGCCACGGTGGGCTGCACCCCGGTGACCGCCGACGCGCGGCTCGCGTCGCTGGCGGGCGCGTTCAGCGCGGACATGGCCGCCCGCGGCTTCTTCGACCACACGGACCCCGACGGGGACACCCCGTGGGCGCGCGCGCAGCAGGCGGGCGTCCCGACCCTGGCCGGCGAGAACATAGCCCGCGGCCAGGCGGACGCGGCGGCCGTGATGGAGTCCTGGATGAACAGCGACGGCCACCGCGCCAACATCCTGAACTGCGACTTCAAGACGATGGGCGTCGGCGTGTACTTCGGCGACGGCGGCCCCTGGTGGACCCAGGACTTCGGTTACTGATTTCTCCGCAGGCCGGAGTCCTGCCTCCCGCATAAGGTCGTCACCCGGGGCGAGACGACCGAGAACCACGACCTCGTGGGCGGGGGCGGCGAGACGTCCGACGAAGCCCGGCAGGTCCAGCGCACCCCGGATGCGGTCCGACAGTATCCGGGAGACCACCGGAAGGAACGTCGACCGTGACGCACACCGACCCTCTCACCGAGACCCTGGCGAACGCCCGCGTCCTCCTCTTCGACTTCGACGGGCCCGTGTGCGACCTGTTCGCGGGACTGCCGGCACCCGAAGTCGCACGAGAGCTGACCGCACTCCTCGCCGCCCGGGACGAAGCCGCGGGCGCGAAGGCGGCCCGGACGGACGACCCGATCGAGGTCCTGCTCATCGCACACGAGGCCGACACCGAACTCGGCCAGGGGATCGAGCGGGCCCTGACGGCCGCCGAGGTGCGCGCCGCCGCGCTGTCCGGACAACCGACCCCGGGAGCGGCGGAAGCCCTCCGGACGGCACGCGCGGCCGGCCGGGGGGTCGCGGTGGTGAGCGACAGCTCCACCGAGTGCGTACGGGCCTTCCTGGAACTCCACGGCCTGCAGGAGCACGTCACGCACATCGTGGGCCGCCCCTCCGAACAGCTCCACCTGATGAGGCCGAACCCGTTCCCGCTCCTCACGGCAGCCGAACAGATGCACGTCGACGTCACCGGCTGCACCCTGATCGGCGACTCCCCCACCGACGTCCGAGCCGCCCACGCGGCCGGCGCGACGGCCATCGGCTACGCCGACGAGCCCCACAAGACGGACCTGTTCAACGAGGCGCAGGCCGACGTCGTCATCGAGCACATGCAGGACATCGCCGACGCACTCGCAGCGGAGTAGGCAGCTGGTACGGCCTCGGCTCCGGGACGAGATGGCACCGGGGCCGTGGCAGGGCCGTCCGAGAGCAGCCGGCGGCCCCGGGCCCCGCGCGGGCGGCTCACACCGTGACGACGCGCGGCGGACGCTGGCAGCGGGGGCAGAAGTAGCTGGAGCGGTTCATCCAGGCGCGGCGGCGCATCGGGGTGCCGCAGCGGCGGCAGGGCTCGTCCTCGCGGCCGTAGGCGTCGAGGGAGCGGTCGAAGTAGCCGGATTCGCCGTTGACGTTCACGTACAGGCTGTCGAAGCTGGTGCCGCCGGCGGCGAGCGCCGCGTTCATCACGTCCCGGACGTGTCCGAGGAGTTCGGCCGAGCGCGGCCGGGTCAGGGTGGCGGTCGGCCGGTCGTAGTGCAGCCGCGAGCGCCAGAGCGCCTCGTCCGCGTAGATGTTGCCGACGCCGCTGATGAGCGACTGGTCCAGGAGCGCCCGCTTGATCGTCGTACGGCGCAGGCGCAGCGCGGCCTGGAAGGCGGCGTCGTCGAACTCCGGGTCCAGCGGGTCGCGGGCGATGTGCGCGATGACGTCCGGGAGGCCGTCGGGGCTCTGGTCGTGGAGCGAGAGCCCGCCGAAGGTGCGCTGGTCGACGAAGCGGAGCTCGGTGCCGGCCTCGTCGTCGAAGCGGACGCGGATCCGCAGGTGCTTCTCGTCGGGGGCGTCGTGCGGCTGGACGAGGAGCTGGCCGCTCATGCCGAGGTGTCCGAGGACGGCCGTCCCGGTGTCGGCCAGCGGCAGCCAGAGGTACTTGCCGCGCCGCCGCGCGCCCTCGAACCGCTGCCCCTTCAGCCGGGCCGCGAAGTCCTCGCCGCCCGCCGGGTGCCGCCGTACGGCCCTGGGGTGCAGGACCTCCACCTCGGCCACGGTCCGTCCGGCGGTCCAGCGCTCCAGACCGCGCCGTACGACCTCGACCTCGGGCAGCTCGGGCACGGTGTTCCTCCGGACTCGTTCATCACTTCTTCGACGGCCGGAACCACCCTACTGCCGCCCCGACGGCGTGCGGGAAGACGGGAACCCCGCCCTGGGGCGGGGTTCCCGGAAGGCTCCGAAAGCGAGCAGGACGAAGAGATCAGGCCGAGGCCCGGTCCTTGGCAGGAGAGGGGTCGGCGACCGCTCCCGCCTCGGCCGCGGCCTTCGCCGCCGCGATCCGCTCGTCCGCGGCCGCGCGGATCGCGCGCCACGCGGACTCCGCCGCCTGCTGTTCCGCTTCCTTCTTGCTGCGGCCGGTGCCGGTGCCGTACGAGACACCACCGACGCGGGCGGCAGCGGTGAAGGTCTTCTCGTGGTCCGGGCCCTCCTCGGAGACGAGGTACTCCGGGACGCCCAGGCCCTCGGCCGCGGTGAGCTCCTGGAGGCTGGTCTTCCAGTCCAGGCCGGCACCGAGGTTCGAGGACTTCTCGATCAGCGGGTCGAAGAGCCGGTGCACCAGCTCGGACGCCGCGTCGAGGCCCTGGTCGAGATAGACCGCGCCGATCACCGCTTCGAGGGTGTCGGCGAGGATGGACGCCTTGTCCCGGCCGCCCGTGCCCTCTTCGCCCCGGCCGAGCCGGATGAAGGAGCCGAGTTCGAGTCCGCGACCCACGTCCGCCAGCGCACGCGAGTTGACCACCGCGGCCCGCAGCTTGGCCAGCTGGCCTTCGGGCAGGTCGGGGTGGGTGCGGTACAGCGTGTCGGTGACCACCAGGCCGAGCACGGAGTCCCCGAGGAACTCCAGGCGCTCGTTGGTGGGCAGACCGCCGTTCTCGTACGCGTACGAACGGTGGGTCAGCGCACGCACCAGAAGGGCGGACTCGAGCGTGTAGCCGAGCCGCCCTTCCAGGAGCGTGTGGGACGAGGCATGGTCCGTCTTGTCGTCCGTCTTGCGGGACTCAGACATTGCGCCTCTCACCAGCCCAATCAGACCGAGAGGACCTGGCGCTTGTTGTAGGTGCCGCAGCTCGGGCACGCGATGTGCTGCAGCTTCGGCTCCTGGCAACGCTCACACGAAACCAGGGTGGGGACCGCAGCCTTCCACTGCGACCGGCGGTGGCGCGTGTTGCTGCGCGACATCTTCCGCTTCGGAACAGCCACGGCTACTTCTCCTGCTTCTCGGCGGCGCTTCGGACGTCCCCGTCAGAGGCTTTGCCGCTCATGTTGTCCTTCTCATCGGTTCCCAGCGAACCGGCGAGTCCCTGCAGTGCCGCCCAACGGATGTCGACGGCGTCGTGGTGGTGGTCCGGGTTCTCGTTCAGGTTGGCTCCGCACTCGGAGCACAGGCCCTCGCAGTCCTCCCGGCACACCGGCTGCATCGGCAGTGCGAGCACCACCGCATCACGCAGCACGGGTTCGAGGTCGAACATGCCGTCCTCGAGGGGGATCATGTCCTCGTCGTCCTCGGTCTCGTCGTCCGCGGCCGCCTTGGAGCGGCCCCGGTCGTCGGACTCGGGGTACGAGAACATCTCCTGGAAGTCCACGTCGAGCTCCAGCTCGACGGGCTCCAGACACCTTACGCACTCCCCCTCGGCCGACGCACGGGCGGTGCCTGTGACAAGCACCCCTTCCATGACCGACTCAAGACGGAGATCGATGTCGATCGGGGCGCCCTCGGGCACTCCGATCACTCCTTCGACGCCCATGGCCGCGGGGGCCTCGACCGATCGCGAGAGCCGCTGCAGGGCACCAGGACGCCGCCCCAGCTCGTGCGTGTCGAACACGAGGGGGTTGCGGTGGTCGAGGCGCGTGCTCAGGGCTCTTCCTGCTTTCGGATCGTTCTGCGTCGTGGAAGGTTCGTGGGCTGCCGACCGTGGGCAGCACGGGTCGCGGGCATACGCGCGACCGAAGAGCCAGGATACTGGACGCTTCGCCCAGGACCCAATCCGGGCCCTTCGCCCGTTCCCGCGCCCGCTCGCCTACTGCTGCTGCCCCTGGTCGTACTGCTGCTCGTACCGGCGCAGCTGGTCCAGGTCGATCATGCTCGTGTCGAAGAAGCTGGTCTCGTCGAGCGCGGCGGCCTGCTGGGGCTGGTGGGCCGGCGGGGCGGGCTGCTGGTACGCGTAGGGGTCCTGCTGCTGGTAGCCGTACGGGTCGGCCTGCTGCTGGTACGCGTAGGGGTCCGGCTGCTGCTGGACCTGCTGGTACGCGTACGGGTCCTGCTGCTGGTAGCCGTACGGGTCGGGCTGCTGCTGCGGCGGGGCCGGGACCTGCGCGGGGACCGGGGCGGGCGCCTGCGCCGGGCCCTGCGCCGGCTCGGGGTCGGAGAGTTCCGCGAGGCCGGCCAGGTAGTCGGCGTCGCTGGTGTGGACCGGGCCGCCGAGGCCGTCCTGGGCGGCCATGTGCTCGCCGAGGGCGTCGGAGGCGATCCGGCCGTGCAGCTTCTGCCGGCCCCGCCCGACGGCCTCCAGGGTCTTGGTGAGGACCGCCTCGAAGGCGCCCAGCTTGGCGGCGATGAAGTCGTCGGCCCCGTCCGCCCGGTGGATGAGCGTCTGCGGATCGGCGTCGTACTCGGGGGCGTCCTCGTCGGCGTAACCGTCCGGGCCGATCCCCGGGCCGCGGCCGAGGAGCTTCTCGCGGCCCCGGTCGACGGAGCCGATGGTCTTGTTGAGGACGACCTCGAAGTTGGCGAGCTTGGAGTCGACGTAGTCGTCGGCCTCGGCGCGGATCTCCTCGGCCTCGCGGCGGGCCTCGGAGAGGATCCGGTCGGCCTCCTCCTGCGACTCCCGGGCGACCTGGGTGTCGGAGACGATCGAGCCGCGCTCGGCGTGGGCGGCCTCGATGATCCGCTCGGCCTCCCGGCGGGCCTGCTCGACCATCTGCTCGCGGTCGCCGATCAGCTCCCGGGCCTGGGCGAGGGAGCCGGGCAGGGCCTGGCGCACCTCTTCGAGCAGGGCGAGCAGCTCGGCGCGGTTGACCACGCAGGATGCCGACATGGGCATGGAGCGGGCGCCCTGCACGGTCGCCGTGATCTCGTCGAGCTTCTTCTGCACGTCCACCTGGTGCTCGCCACTCTCTACAGCCGGTTGGAGAAGGACGGGACGACTGTAAGGGCAGTCGGCGCCCGTCCGACACCAGGTGACGGAGCGTCAGCGGTGGTGGCCGCGCGTCACTTCTCCGCGAGCCGTTCGGTCAGGCGTCCGAGGACCAGCGGCGGGACCAGGTGGGAGACGTCGCCGCCCCAGGCCGCCACCTCCTTGACCAGGGAGGAGGAGAGGAAGCTGTACGTCGGGTTGGTGGGGACGAAGAGGGTCTCCACGCCCGAGAGGCCGTTGTTCATCTGGGCCATCTGCAGCTCGTAGTCGAAGTCGCTGACCGCGCGCAGGCCCTTGACGATGGCGGGGATGTCGCGCTGCTTGCAGAAGTCGACGAGCAGGCCGTGGAAGGACTCCACCTGGACGTTGCCGAAGTCGGCGGTGACCTCGCGGATCAGTTCGATCCGCTCGTCGACCGTGAAGAGACCTTTCTTCGACTGGTTGATCATCACGGCCACGTGTACGACGTCGTACAGCTTGGAGGCGCGGGCGATGATGTCGAGGTGTCCGTTGGTGATGGGGTCGAATGACCCCGGACAGACGGCGCGGCGCAACTTGGGTCCCTCGCTCTCCGGTCCGGTCATCGTGCGTCTTCGCACGTAGAGGCGGCGCGACCGTACCAAAACGTTCCCTCGCCGTAGCGACGGGACCGCAGTGGCTCGAACCCGGCCGGCCAGCCGAATTCCCCGCCTCGGGTGCTGCGCTCCACGGTGACCAGGGCATCCTCGCTCAGCCACCCCTCCGCGCGCAGTGTGAGGAGAATCTCCCGCAGGCCGGCGTCCTCGACGGCGTACGGCGGGTCGAGGAAGACCAGGTCGTACGGGTCGGCGGGGGCCGGCCCGGTCACGATCTGCTCGGCCTTGCCGGTGCGGAGCTCCGCGCCCGGCAGGCCGATCGCGCGGACGTTCTCCCGGATGGTCCTCGCGGCGCGGGGGTCGGCCTCGACGAGGAGGGCGTGGGCGGCGCCCCGGGAGAGGGCTTCCAGGCCGACGGCTCCGGAGCCCGCGTACAGGTCGGCGACCCTGCTCCCGTCGAGGGTGCCGTGGAGCGCCTCCCAGGTGGAGAAGAGGCCCTCGCGCGCCCGGTCGGAGGTGGGGCGGGTGCCGTTGCCGGGCGGCACGGCCAGGCGCCGGCCGCCGGCCGTACCGGCGATCACGCGGGTCATCGGTGTCCTCGTCCTGCGTCGTCCAGTGCGTACGTCTCAGGATATGGCCGCAGGGGGGCCGGTGGGTGGTCAGCCCTTCTCCAGGTACTCCTCCCGGTCCTTGTCGAGGAGGGCGTCGAGGGCGGTGCGCAGGCCCGGGTGCGCGGTGAGGTCCGGGTCGGCGAGGACGAGGGCGGCGGCCTCCTCGCGGGCGGCGGCGATGACCTCCTCGTCGTCGATGACGGTGAGGACCCGCAGGGAGGAGCGGACGCCGGACTGGGCCTGGCCGAGGACGTCGCCCTCGCGCCGCTGTTCGAGGTCGATGCGGGAGAGCTCGAAGCCGTCGAGGGTGGAGGCGACGGCGCCGAGGCGCTGCCGGGCGGGGCTCGCCTCGGGCATCTCGGTGACGAGGAGGCAGAGGCCGGGGGCGGAGCCGCGGCCGACGCGGCCGCGGAGCTGGTGGAGCTGGGAGACGCCGAAGCGGTCCGCGTCCATGATGACCATGGCGGTGGCGTTGGGGACGTTGACGCCGACCTCGATGACGGTGGTGGCGACGAGGACGTCGAGGTCGCCGGCGGCGAAGCGGCGCATGACGTCGTCCTTGTCGTCGGGGTGCATGCGGCCGTGCAGGACGGCGATCCGCAGGCTCGCGAGGGGGCCGGTGCGGAGCTTCTCGGCAACGTCGAGGACGGCGAGCGGGGGCCGCTTCTCGGCCTCGTCCTCCGCGGACCGCGCCTTGGATCCCGCCTTCTTCTGGTCCTCCTCGTCCCCGATCCGGGGGCAGACCACGTACGCCTGGTGCCCGTTCTCGACCTCCTCGCGGACCCGTTCCCACGCGCGCGCGAGGAAGTGCGGCTTGTCGGCGGCCGGGACGACGTGGCTGGCGATCGGGGAGCGGCCGGCGGGCAGCTGGTCGAGGACGGAGGTCTCCAGGTCGCCGAAGACGGTCATGGCGACCGTGCGCGGGATGGGCGTCGCGGTCATGACGAGGAGGTGCGGGGGCTGCTTGCCCTTGCCGCGCAGGGCGTCGCGCTGCTCGACGCCGAAGCGGTGCTGCTCGTCGACGACGACCAGGCCCAGGTCGTGGAACTTGACCTTGTCCTCGATCAGGGCGTGGGTGCCGATGACGATCCCGGCCTCGCCGGTGACCAGGTCGAGGAGGGCCTGCCGGCGGGCGGCGGCGCCCATGGAGCCGGTGAGCAGGACGACCTTGGTGGCGCGGTCCGCACCGCCGAGCATCCCTCCCTCGGCCAGCTCCCCCATCATCTCGGTGACGGAACGGTGGTGCTGCTGGGCGAGGACCTCGGTGGGCGCGAGCATCGCGGCCTGCCCCCCGGAGTCGACCACGGCGAGCATGGCGCGCAGGGCCACCAGGGTCTTCCCGCTTCCGACCTCGCCCTGGAGGAGGCGGTGCATCGGGTGGTCGGTGGCGAGGTCGTCGAAGATCTCGGCGGAGACCTTGTCCTGGCCGTCGGTGAGGGTGAAGGGGAGCTTGGCGTCGAAGGCGTCGAGGATGCCGCCGGGGGCGGGCTTCCGGGGGACGGCCGGCAGTTGGGTGTCGGCGTGCCGGCGGCGGGCGAGGGCGACCTGGAGGACGAAGGCCTCGTCCCACTTGAGCCGGTCCCGGGCGGTGGCGATGTCGGCCTTGGTGCGGGGCCGGTGGATCATCCGCAGGGCGTCGGGCAGTTCGGCGAGGCCCCGGCCCTCGCGCAGGGCGTCGGGCAGTGGGTCGGCGGCGTCGGTGACGCTCGGCAGGACCGCGTCGACGGCCTTGGCGATCTTCCAGGACTCCAGCTTGGTGGTGGCCGGGTAGATCGGGATGAGGGCCCCGGCCCAGACGTCCACGGCCTCCTCGCGGTCGCCGCGCAGGAGTTCGTACGACGGGTGGGCGAGCTGGAGGCGCCGGTTGAAGAGCGAGACCTTGCCGGCGAACATCGCGCGGGTGCCGGGCAGCAGGTCCTTGTGCGGCTTGTGCACGCCCTTGCCGAAGAAGACCAGCTGGAGGCGGCCGCTGCCGTCGGTGATGGTCACTTCGAGGCGCTGGCCGCGCCCCTTGGAGCCGTTGAAGGTCAGCACGCGCGCGTCGGCGACCTGCGCGACCACCGTGACGTGCTCGTCCAGCGGCAGGTCGGAGAGGGTGGTCAGCTCCCCGCGCTCGGCGTACCGGCGGGGGTAGTGGTGCAGCAGGTCCCCGACCGTGTGCAGGTCGAGCGCCTCGGCCATGACCTTGGCGGTGGCGGGGCCGAGGGACTTCTTGAGTGGTTCGTCGAGCGCGGGCACGCGTTCCATTGCACACCACGGGACCGACAGTCGGGGCGAGGCCTGTGGACAACCCCCGGAACCGGGCCCTATTCCACCCCGATGAGCAGCGGCGGGGCCTCCGCGCCCGCGTGGTACGTGACGGTGTCGACGGCCAGGTAGCCGCGCCGTACGTGCTGTTCGAGGTCGGCGGCGAGGCCGGGCGGGGTGTCGTCGGCGACGACGAGGGTGACGAGTTCGCCGCCCGCCGAGAGCATCCGGTCCAGGACGGTGCGGGCGGTCTCGGTGAGGTCCTCGCCGATGACGGCGACGTCGCCCTCGATGAGGCCGAGGACGTCGCCGGCCTGGCAGACGCCGGCCGAGGTGAAGGACCGGTGCTCGGCGACGGCGAGTTCGGCGTAGCGGGTGGCTCCGGCGGCGGCCGTCATGGCGACGACGTCCTCGTCGAAGCGCCGGCCGGGTTCGTGGACGGCGAGGGCGGCGATGCCCTGGACGGCGGCCCGGGTGGGGACGAGGGCGACGCGGACGCCCTCGGCCCTGACGCGTTCGGCCGCCGCCGCGGCGGTCTCGCGCAGGTCGGTGTCGTTGGGCAGGAGGACGACCTCGCGCGCGTGCGCGCGGCGGACGGCCTCGACGAGCTCGTCCTCGGCGGGGGGTTCGCCGGGGCGGGTGCGGACGGTGGTCGCGCCGGCCTCGGCGCAGAGCCCGGCGAGGCCCTCGCCGGGGACGACGGCGACGATCGCGCGCGGGACCCGTTCCCCACGTGCGGCGCGTGCGGCGTCGTCCTCCGTGCCGCACGTGTGCCCGTACCCGTCGTCGGCGCCGCACGCGTGCGCGTACCCGTCTTCCGTGCCGCACGCGTGCGCGTACCCGTCGTCGGTGCCGTACCGCTGCCCGTGGGCGCCGTCGGTCCCGTGCCGGCCGCCCCCACCGCTCCTGGCGTCCTGTGCGGTGCCGCGTCCCGGCGCGGGCGCCGCGTCCGGCGCGAAGTGGGTGATCCGGATGCGGTGGGGACGGCCGGCCTCGACACCGGCCTCGACGGCGGCCCCCGCGTCGTCCACGTGCACGTGGACGTTCCAGAGCCCGTCGCCGCCGACGACGACCAGGGACTCCCCCAGCGCGTCGAGGCGGGAGCGCAGCAGTTCGACGGCCGCGTCGCCGGCCTCCAGGAGGTAGACCACCTCGTAGGCGGGACCGTCCTCGCCCGCGCACTTCTCGCGGGGGGCGGCCGGCGGGAGCGGCGCGGGCGCGGCGTGGTCCGGGGCCCGTCCGGTGACGGTCTCCAGGAGGGCGCCGAGGACGGCGACCAGGCCCCGCCCGCCCGCGTCCACGACCCCGGCGCGTTCGAGGACGTCCAGCTGGCCGGAGGTGGCCGCCAAGGCGCTCGCGGCGCCCTCGTAGGCGTCGCGGGCCACCCGCACGAGCGGGCCGCCCGCCGCGCACGCCCCGGCGGCGGCGCTCGCCACGGTGAGGATGGTGCCCTCCACGGGGCGGGCGACGGCCCGCCGGGCCGCGCGCGCGGCCTCGGCGAGGGCGCGGGCGAGATGATCCCCGTCACAGCCGTCGGCGAGGACGGTCGCCATGCCGCGCAGGAGCTGGGAGAGGATGGTCCCGGAGTTGCCCCGGGCGCCGAGGAGGGCGCCGTGGGCCATGGCCCGCACGGTCTCGGCGGTGTCCGGTCCGGAGGCGGCGAAGACCGCTTCGACGGCCCGGTGCGCGGCTTCCGCCGTCAGGTAGAGGTTGGTGCCGGTGTCCCCGTCCGCGACCGGGTAGACGTTGATCGCGTCGATCTCCTCGCGCTCCCGTCCGAGGGCGTCGAAGGCCCTCGCGCACCAGGTCCGGACCGCTTCGGCGTCGAGCTCGACGAGCTCCTCGTCAGGCTGAAGGGCTCGCGACAACGGGGGGTCCTCCTTCGGCGGTGAGCTCACCGCAGGGTAGACCGGAGGTGTCCCGGGCGTGACCGGGGCCCGGGGCGGGGCCGGCGGGGAACATGGTAGTTTCGTTCCACGGAAGCAGGCGTTGTATGCTGCTTCGGTTGCCCGGTTCAGTCCGGGCCGTTCCCCGGCAAGCCACTTCAGACTCCTGATTCCGGTGCGCCGGATTTCACTGTAATTCTGAAGTCTTTGGAGTGACCCGTGGCTGCCAACTGCGACGTCTGCGGCAAGGGGCCGGGCTTCGGCAACAACATTTCGCACTCGCACCGCCGTACGTCCCGTCGCTGGAACCCGAACATCCAGCGCGTGCGTGCCGTGGTCGGTCGGACGCCGAAGCGGCTCAACGTCTGCACCTCGTGCATCAAGGCCGGCAAGGTCTCGCGCTAACCGCGACGTTCCGTCGTAGCGCAGCCCCTGCGGTTGCCTTGAGAAGCCGGTCCACCTCGGTGGGCCGGCTTCTTGCCGTGCCCGGAAACAGGGCCGGGGGTGCGGCCCCCGGACCCGCTCAGTCCCTGAACCGCCAGCCGTGGTCGACCGGGCCTATGCCCCCGCCCAGGGCGAATCCGGCGCCGATGGCCCCGGTCACGTACTCCTTGGCCTCCCGTACCGCCTCCGGCACCGTGCGCCCCTTGGCGAGCCCGGAGGCGACCGCCGAGGCGAGCGTGCAGCCCGTCCCGTGGGTGTGCCGGTTGTCGAGGCGCGGGGCGCGGAACCAGTGCTCCTCCTCGCCGTCCGTGAGGAGGTCCACCGCCTCCCCGCCCGTGGGCAGGTGCCCGCCCTTGATCAGGACCCAGGCCGGTCCGTACGACAGG
The DNA here is from genome assembly GCF_000716625.1 of Streptomyces bikiniensis. NCBI lineage: Bacteria > Bacillati > Actinomycetota > Actinomycetes > Kitasatosporales > Streptomycetaceae > Streptomyces > Streptomyces bikiniensis. Next base: position 155,034 of record NZ_JNXJ01000007.1, read on the forward strand.
ACCCCCGCGGCGGCGTTCCGCATGTCGCTCTCGTACACGACGTGCACGCCCGTGAGCTGCGTCACCTCGTCCAGGTTGGGCGTGGCGACGGTCGCGAGGGGCAGCAGCTTCGTGCGGACGGAGTCGAGTGCGGACGCGGCGAGGAGCGGGTCGCCGTGCTTGGAGACCCCGACCGGATCCACGACGACGGGCGCGGCGGTGTCCGCGAGGAGTTCCGCGACGGTCTCCACGAGCGGGGCGGTGGCCAGCATGCCGGTCTTCACCGCCTGGACGCCGATGTCGTCCACGACGGACCGGTACTGGGCGCGGACGGCCTCCACGGGCAGTTCCCAGACTCCCTGGACGCCCCGCGAGTTCTGCGCGGTGACGGCGGTGAGGACGCTCATGCCGTGGACTCCGAGCGCCAGCATCGTCTTCAGGTCGGCCTGGATCCCCGCGCCGCCGCCGGAGTCGGACCCGGCGACGGTGAGGACGAGCGGCGGCCGCCCCGGGCTCTCCGCGCTCACTCCGTCTCCCCGAAGTGGTCCCAGCCGCCGGCCGCGTGCCAGGGCGCGCCGTCCACGGTGACCTGGGGCAGCGCCGAGGGGTTGAGGACCTCGCCGATGACCTTCCAGCGGGCGGGGAGCTTCACGTCCGGCGGGAAGGTGGCGACGATGGCGTGGTCCTCTCCCCCGGTGAGCACCCACTGCATGGGGTCGACGCCGACGGCCTGGCCGATGTCGTTCATCTGGGTGGGGATGTCGATGAGTCCGGAGCGCAGGTCGATGCGGACCTTGCTGGCCTCCGCGATGTGGCCGAGGTCCGCGATGAGGCCGTCGCTGACGTCGCACATGGCGGTGGCGCCGAGGCCGGCGGCGGCCGGGCCCGCGTGGTACGGCGGTTCGGGCCTGCGGTGCGCCTCGACGAAGGCGCGCGGGGAGCGGAAGCCGCGCGAGAGGACCGCGTATCCGGCGGCGGACCAGCCGAGCCAGCCGGTGTAGGCGACGACGTCGCCGGGCTGCGCGCCGCCCCGGGTGACCGGGTCGTGGTTGCGCAGGTCGCCCAGGGCGGTGATGGAGACCATGATCGTGTCGCCGCGCACGACGTCGCCGCCGACCACGGCCGCGCCCGCGACCTGACATTCGTCGCGCAGGCCGTCCATGAGTTCGGTGGGCCAGGTGACGGGGAGTTCGGCGGGGACGACGAGGCCGAGGAGGAGGGCGGTGGGGACCGCGCCCATGGCGGCGATGTCGGCGAGGTTCTGCGCGGCGGCCTTGCGGCCGACGTCGTACGCCGTCGACCAGTCGCGGCGGAAGTGACGTCCTTCGAGCAGGATGTCCGTGCTGGCCACCACGCGCCGGTCGGGGGCGGAGACGACCGCGGCGTCGTCGCCGGGCCCGATCCGTACCGCCGGGGTGGAGGTGAGCCGGGACGTGAGCTCTCTGATGAGCCCGAACTCGCCCAGCTCTCCGACTGTGCCCTTCACCGCGTCTCACCTCGTGTCTTCGTGCCGGCCGGCGGGCGGGGGCGCGCCTGGGCGCGCCGCGGGTCGCGGGCCGTCACCGTGCTGGGTACCGTCAAGTAGACCGTCAACTTCTGTCCTGCGTACGCCACGCCCCGGGTGCGCCGGGACGCGCGGGTCTCCCCGTGGCCCGCGGCGACGCGGTACCGTGGCGTCCCTTTCTCCCACAAGATCCTCGTGGCCGCCCTGGAGGTTCCGTGGTACAGGCGTACATCCTTATTCAGACCGAGGTGGGCAAGGCGTCGACCGTCGCCGACACCATCTCCAAGATCCCGGGGGTGATCCAGGCGGAGGACGTGACCGGTCCGTACGACGTCATCGTGCGCGCGCAGGCGGACACGGTCGACGAGCTGGGCCGCATGGTGGTCGCCAAGGTCCAGCAAGTGGACGGCATCACGCGCACCCTCACCTGCCCGGTCGTTCATCTGTAGCCCCCGTCTACGCTTGGCCGGTGACGTCTTCCCACCGGCCCTTCGGCCTGCCCGCCGCCGTCGCGACCGCCGTGCTGCTGCTGGCGTCCGCGGGCTGCTCCCCTTCGGGCGCCTCGGCGTCCGTCGCGGTGCCCAGCCCTCCCGCGGAGGAGGCCGCCCTCTGCCAGGCGCTGGCGAAGGAGCTGCCCGGCACCGTGGCGGGGCTGGAGCGGAGTGACCCGGAGCCCGGCTCCGAGTTGACCGCCGGGTGGGGTGACGGTGCGATCGTACTGCGCTGCGGGGTCCCCCGACCCGAAAAGATGAGCGACGCGAAGGCGCAGGGCGTCTCCGCGAACGGCGTGCGCTGGCTGCTGGAGCGGCCGGCGGGCTCCGGGCCCCGGTTCACCTCGGTGTACCGGGAGACGTACGTCGAGGTGAGTCTCGACGCGCGGTTCGAGCACGACGCGGGACCGCTCGCCGATCTCGCCGCCCCCGTGGCGGAGACGGTCCCGTGCGCACTCGAACCGGAGTGCTCCTGACGCCGCCCGGACGTGCCCGGGGGGCGGCCGGTCGCCGCTCCGCTAGCGCAGGCCCGTGGAGCGGGTCAGCGCGGCCTGGAGGAGCCGGTCGACCAGCTCGGGGTAGCTCACGCCGCTCTCCTGCCACATGCGCGGGTACATGGAGATGGGCGTGAAACCCGGCATGGTGTTGATCTCGTTGATGACGAACTCGCCGTCCTCGGTGAGGAAGAAGTCCGCGCGGACCAGGCCCTCGCAGGAGACGGCCTCGTAGGCGGCGACGGCCAGGCGCTGGATCTCGGCGGTGGCCTCGTCCCCGATGGGGGCGGGCACGATGCCGGAGGCCGAGTCGATGTACTTCGCCTCGAAGTCGTAGAAGTCGTGGTCGGTGACGGGCGGGATCTCGGCCGGCACGCTGGCGCGCGGGCCGTCCTCGAACTCCAGGACGCCGCACTCGATCTCGCGGCCCCGGACCAGGGCCTCCACGATGACCTTGGGGTCGTGGCGGCGGGCCTCCTCGATCGCCTCGTCGAGGCCGGAGAGGTCGTCCACCTTGGTGATGCCGACGGACGAGCCGCCGCGGGCGGGCTTCACGAAGAGCGGCCAGCCGTGGTCGGCGGCGAACTCCACGATCTTCTTGCGGGCGGCGGCCGGGTTCTGCTCCCACTCGCGCGGCCGGACGACCTCGTACGGGCCGACGGGGAGGCCGAAGGAGACGAAGACCCGCTTCATGTACTCCTTGTCCTGGCCGACGGCGGAGGCGAGGACGCCCGCGCCGACGTACGGGACGCCGGAGAGCTCCAGGAGGCCCTGGAGGGTGCCGTCCTCGCCGTACGGGCCGTGGAGCACCGGGAAGACCACGTCGACCTCACCGAGGGCGCGCGGCACGGCGCCGGGCTCGGCCAGGACGACCTCGCGGTTGGCCGGGTCGACGGAGAGGACGACGCCGCCCTGCTCGGACTCGGCGAGGTCCGCGACGTTCGGCAGGGCGCGGTCGGCGATGGCCATGCGCTCCGGGGCGTCGGCGGTGAGCGCCCAGCGCCCGTCCGTCGTGATGCCGATGGGCAGCACGTCGTACTTGTCCCGGTCGATGGCGCTCAGGACGGCGCCGGCCGTGACGACGGAGATGGCGTGCTCGGAGCTGCGTCCGCCGAAGACGACGGCCACGCGCGGCTTGCGGAGGCTCTGGGTGTTCTCGCTCATATCGCGATGAGGGTACCTTGCGGTTCCCGAACTCCTGAGCGCCCCGCCGCGCGCGCGTCCGGGTCGCCCGGGCTCAGCGGCGTTCGGGCTTCGCGGAGCGCGACATGAGCTCCTTGAGGGCGACGACCGGGGGCTTGCCCTCGTGGACGATGGAGACGACGGTCTCGGTGATGGGCATGTCGACGCCGTGGCGGCGGCCCAGATCGAGCACGGACTCGCAGGACTTGACGCCCTCGGCGGTCTGCTTGGTGGCCGCGATGGTCTCCTGGAGGGTCATCCCGCGGCCGAGGTTGGTGCCGAAGGTGTGGTTCCGGGAGAGCGGCGAGGAGCAGGTGGCGACGAGGTCGCCGAGGCCCGCGAGGCCGGAGAAAGTGAGCGGGTCGGCGCCCATGGCGAGGCCGAGCCGGGTGGTCTCGGCGAGGCCGCGGGTGATCAGCGTGGCCTTGGAGTTGTCTCCGAGGCCCATGCCGTCCGCGATGCCGACGGCGAGGCCGATGACGTTCTTGACGGCGCCGCCGAGCTCGCAGCCCACCACGTCGGTGTTGGTGTACGGGCGGAAGTACGGGGTCAGGCAGGCGGTCTGGAGCCGCTGGGCGACCGTCTCGTCGACGCAGGCGGCGACGGCGGCGGCGGGCTGCCGGGCGGCGATCTCCTTGGCCAGGTTGGGGCCGGTGAGAACGGCGACGCGCTCGGCGGGGACGTCCGCGACCTCGGTGATCACCTCGCTCATCCGCTTGGCGGTGCCGAGTTCGACGCCCTTCATGAGGGAGACGAGGACGGTGTCGGGGGCGAGGAGCGGCGTCCAGGCGGCGAGGTTGCCGCGGAGCGTCTGGGAGGGGACGACGAGGACGGTGAAGTCGGCGTCCGCGGCGGCCTCGGCCGGGTCGGCGGTGGCCCTGACCGCCTCGGGGAGTTCGACCCCCGGCAGGTAGTCCGGGTTGGTGCGGGTGGCGTTGATCTCCTCGGCGAGTTCGGCGCGGCGGCCCCAGAGACTCACCTCGCAGCCCGCGTCGGCGAGCACCATGGCGAAGGCGGTGCCCCAGGATCCGTTGCCGAAGACGGCTGCCTTGGTCACTTGGTGCCCCCTTCGGCGGCCTTGCGCCGCTGTTCCAGGCGGGCCCTGCGGTGGTCGTACGGTTCGGCGGGCGCCTTCTCGCCGCGGACCTCCTCCAGGAGGGCGGTGATGGCGGCCATGATGGTCTCGGTGGCCTCGCGGAGGACCTCGGGCGTGGGTTCGAGGCCGTGGAAGCGGGAGAGGTCGACCGGCGGTCCGGCCTGCACGACCAACGTCTTGCGGGGGAACAGCCGGAGCTTGTCCTCCTTGGCGTACGGCGGCATCGCCAGGTTCGCGCCCCACTGGGCCACCGGGATGACGGGGGCCTTGGTGAGCAGCGCGACGCGGGCGGCGCCGGTCTTGCCGGCCATGGGCCACACGTCGGGGTCGCGGGTCAGGGTGCCCTCGGGGTAGAAGGCGACGCACTCGCCGCGCTCGATGGCGTCGACGGCGGCGCGGAAGGCGTCGAGCGCGTCGGTCGTCTCGCGGTAGACGGGGATCTGGCCGGTGCCGCGCAGCATCGTGCCGACGAAGGAGCCCTTGAAGAGGGCGGCCTTGGCGAGGAAGCGCGGGACGCGGCCGGTGTTGTACTGGTAGTGCGCGTAGGAGAGCGGGTCCAGGTAGGAGTTGTGGTTCACGGCGGTGATGAATCCGCCGTCGGCCGGAATGTGCTCCATGCCGCGCCAGTCCCGCTTGAACAGAACCACCAGGGGGGGTTTGGCGATGACCGCCGCGAGGCGGTACCAGAAGCCGATTCTGCGGCGGGGCACGCGGACACCTTTCTCCGGGACGGGCTGGCAGGGGGTCAGTGTCGCCCCATGCTGCTGCTCTGTCGAGTGACACCGTACGCCCCGGCCCCTCCGGCGGACCGCACGGGCGGGACAGAATGGTCCGCGATGAACACCGATGCGGACGACGGCTGGTCCCTCGTCGTACCCCTGAAGCCCCTTGCCGTGGCGAAGAGCCGGCTGGCCGCGGCGGCGGGCGCGCGGCTGCGCCCCCGGCTCGCGCTCGCGTTCGCCGAGGACACGGTGGGGGCGGTGCTGGAGTGCGTACGGGTGCGGGAGGCGGTGGTCGTCACCGACGACCCGGCGGCCCGCGAGGTCCTCGCGGCGCTGGGCGCGCGGGTCGTGCCGGACGCGCCGGCGGCGGGGCTCAACGCGGCGCTCGCGCACGGGGCGCGGGCCGTGCGGTCCCGGCGGCCGCACGCGCGCGTGGCGGCGCTCAACGCGGACCTCCCGGCGCTGCGCCCGGCGGAGCTGGCCCGGGTCCTGGACGCGGCCCTGGCATTTCCTAGGGCTTTTCTCGCGGACGCCGCCGAAATCGGTACGACATTCCTCTCGGCCGCTCCGGGAGTGGAATTGGCGCCGGCATTCGGGGGCGCGTCGAGGCTGCGGCATTTGTCGTCGGGGGCGGTGGAAATCCGGCTCGCGGGGGTGGATTCCGTACGCCGGGACGTGGACACCGGGGAGGACCTGGCGGCGGCCCGGGAGCTGGGGCTCGGCCCGCGGACGGCCGCCCGGTGGCTGCCGGCGGCCGGATAGGCTGCGGTCCATGCAGGCGACCGCGTACACGTACGACCCCGAGACCCGCAGCGGCAGCGTGCTGCTCGACGACGGCACCCCGGTGGAGTTCGGGGCGGAGGCCTTCGAGGCGGGCGGGCTCCTGCTGCTGCGGCCGGGCCAGCGGGTGCGGATCGAGACGGAGCCGGGCGGCCCGGGGGGCGGCCCGCGGATCACGCTGGTGACGCTCCAGACGTTCTAGGGCCTGACCCGCCGGACAGGCCCTAGGGGCCCGCCGGGGCCTGTCCGACCCTGATCCGTCGGACGGGCCCCGGGCCTTCCGGGCCCGTTCGACGCGCCGCGGGCCGGGCTCCCCGAGGGGAGCCCGGCCCGGCGGATCGTTCCCGCACGTCCTACTTCTTGGCGGCGGTCTTCTTGGCGGTGGTCTTGCGCGCCGTCGTCTTCTTGGCGGGCGCCTTCGTCGCCGTGGCCTTCTTCGCGGCCGGTGCGGTCTTCTTGGCGGCCGAGGTCTTCTTGGCGGCGGCGGCCGTGGTGGTCTTCTTCGCGGCGGCGGAGGTCTTCTTGGCCGCGGCGGTGGTCGCGGTCTTCTTCGCCGGGGTCGCCTTCTTGGCGGCCGCCGTGGTGGTCTTCTTCGCGGGGGTCGTCTTCTTCGCGACGGCCGCGGTGGTCTTCTTCGCCGGGGTCGCCTTCTTCGCGGCGGCCTTCTTGGCGGTGGTGGCCTTCTTGGCGGCGGCCTTCTTGACCGTCGCGGAGGCACCGCCGGTGAGGCTGCCCTTGGGGGCCTTCTTGACGGAGACCTCGCCGCCCTTGGGGAGCTTCTTCGAGCCGCTGACCAGGTCCTTGAAGCCCTGACCGGCGCGGAAGCGGGGGACGGAGGTCTTCTTCACGCGGACCCGCTCACCCGTCTGCGGGTTGCGGGCGTAGCGGGCCGGCCGGTCGACCTTCTCGAACGAGCCGAAACCCGTGACGGAGACCCGGTCGCCGGCGACCACGGCACGCACGATGGCGTCGAGCACGTGGTCGACGGCTTCGGCGGCCTGCTGGCGACCGCCCATCTTGTCGGCAATCGCTTCTACGAGCTGCGCCTTGTTCACGTCTTCCCCTTCGGAGACATTGCCAGAACGAAAGTGTTCAAGCTTTTTCGCACGTTAGGCATGTATATACCGCAAATCAAACACGAAACGGGCTAATCACCCTAGTGCCGCAACGCGGAAGAGCCGTTGCGGAGTTCCTGGTGTCAGTCGTCCTCTGGGAATCGGCCCTCGTCGAGGTCCTTCATCAACCGGCCGAGACGCGCTGCCGCGTCCTTGAGATCGTGCTTCGCCGCGGCCGTCACGACCAGCAGCTTCCGGGACAGCGCCATCCTTACGCCCTCCGGGACTTGCAGTGAGCGCACCCTTGTGTGCGCTTCCTTCAATCGGGCGGCGACTGCCTCGTAGAGCTCGAGTTGGCTGTCGCGTTCCATGCACCGATTGTGCCATCTAGGGCGAGTTGTCGCCCGACAGGGGCTCAACAAGCGACTGCGCCCCCCACCGGAGGGTGGGGGGCGCAGTCGTGGAAAAGCGCTGCTCAGACCGTAATTGTACGGGGTTTGAAGGAGGGCCTGGCAGCCTCGTAGGCCGCGATGTCGGCTTCGTTCTGAAGGGTGAGGCTGATGTCGTCGAGTCCGTTCAGGAGACGCCAGCGGGCGTTCTCGTCGAGCTCGAAGTCGGCGTCGATCCCGGCGGCCAGGACCTTGCGGCGCTCCAGGTCGACGGTGACCTCGGCGGTCGGGTCGGCCTCGGTCAGCTCCCAGAGCGCGTCCACCGTCTCCTGCGGCAGGACGACGGTCAGCAGGCCGTTCTTCAGCGAGTTGCCGCGGAAGATGTCGGCGAAGCGGGAGGAGATCACGGCCTGGAAGCCGTAGTTCTGGAGCGCCCAGACGGCGTGCTCGCGGGAGGAGCCGGTGCCGAAGTCGGGGCCGGCGACCAGGACCGTGGCGCCCTGCCGCTCGGGGCGGTTGAGGACGAACTCGGAGTCCTTGCGCCAGGCCTCGAAGAGGCCGTCCTCGAAGCCGTCGCGGGTGACCTTCTTCAGCCAGTGCGCGGGGATGATCTGGTCGGTGTCGACGTTGCTGCGGCGCAGCGGGACGGCCCGGCCGGTGTGCGTGGTGAAAGCTTCCATGGTTCCTCAGACTCCCGCGGGCGTGGCGGCGTCGGACAGGTCGGCCGGGGAGGCCAGATGGCCCAGTACGGCGGTGGCGGCGGCGACCTGGGGCGAGACCAGGTGGGTGCGGCCGCCCTTGCCCTGCCGGCCTTCGAAGTTGCGGTTGGAGGTGGACGCGGAGCGCTCGCCGGGGGCCAGTTGGTCGGGGTTCATGCCCAGGCACATCGAGCAGCCCGCGTGCCGCCATTCGGCGCCGGCCTCCTTGAAGACCTTGTCCAGGCCCTCCTCGACGGCCTGGAGGGCGACCCGGACGGAGCCGGGGACGACCAGCATCCGGACGCCGTCGGCGACCTTGCGGCCCTGGAGGAGGTCCGCGGCGTTGCGCAGGTCCTCGATGCGGCCGTTGGTGCAGGAGCCTACGAAGACGGTGTCGACCTTGATGTCGCGCAGCGGCTGCCCGGCGGTCAACCCCATGTACTCCAGGGCCTTTTCGGCGGCGAGGCGCTCCGAAGCGTCTTCGTACGAAGCCGGGTCGGGGACGTTCGCCGAAAGCGGGGCGCCCTGGCCGGGGTTGGTGCCCCAGGTGACGAACGGCGCCAGGGTGGCGGCGTCGATGACGACCTCGGCGTCGAAGACCGCGTCCTCGTCGGACCTCAGGGTCTTCCAGTACGCGACGGCGGCGTCCCAGTCCTCGCCCTCGGGGGCGTGGGCGCGGCCCTCCAGATAGGCGAAGGTGGTCTCGTCGGGGGCGATCATGCCCGCGCGGGCGCCGGCCTCGATCGACATGTTGCAGATGGTCATCCGGGCCTCCATCGAGAGCTTCTCGATGGCGGAGCCGCGGTACTCCAGGATGTAGCCCTGGCCGCCGCCGGTGCCGATCTTCGCGATGATCGCCAGGATCAGGTCCTTGGCGGTGACGTCCTCGGGCAGCTCGCCGTCGACCGTGATGGCCATGGTCTTCGGGCGGGCCAGCGGCAGGGTCTGGGTGGCCAGGACGTGCTCGACCTGGCTGGTGCCGATGCCGAACGCCAGCGCGCCGAAGGCGCCGTGCGTGGAGGTGTGGGAGTCGCCGCAGACGACCGTGGTGCCGGGCTGGGTCAGGCCCAGCTGGGGGCCCACGACGTGGACGACGCCCTGCTCGACGTCGCCCAGCGGGTGCAGCCGGACGCCGAACTCGGCGCAGTTCTTGCGGAGGGTCTCCAGCTGGGCGCGGGAGACGGGGTCCGCGATCGGCTTGTCGATGTCGAGGGTCGGGGTGTTGTGGTCCTCGGTGGCGATGGTGAGGTCGAGGCGCCGCACCTGCCGGCCGTTCTGGCGGAGGCCGTCGAAGGCCTGCGGGCTGGTCACCTCGTGCAGCAGGTGCAGATCGATGAAGAGGAGGTCGGGCTCGCCCTCGGCGCGCCGGACGACGTGGTCGTCCCAGACCTTCTCCGCGAGTGTCCTACCCATCGCTTTCCCTCCGGCCGACGTCTGCGCCGGCACAACTAGAGACCCGTTTCGCGGGCCGTTGTGCGGCCGCCTCACCAGAGTGACAAGTTCCTCGGGAAATTGAACTTGCGTTTCACAGAGTGAGACGCGAATATCGTTGCATGGACAACTCTAGCGGCGTAGGCGTTCTCGACAAGGCAGCCCTTGTCCTGAGCGCCCTGGAGTCCGGTCCGGCCACCCTCGCAGGACTGGTCGCGGCGACGGGACTCGCACGACCCACGGCACATCGTCTCGCCGTGGCACTGGAACACCACCGGATGGTGGCGCGTGACATGCAGGGCCGGTTCATCCTCGGACCGCGCCTGGCGGAGCTCGCCGCCGCGGCCGGCGAGGACCGCCTCCTCGCGACCGCGGGCCCGGTGCTGACGCACCTGCGCGACGTCACCGGCGAGAGCGCCCAGCTCTACCGGCGCCAGGGCGACATGCGCATCTGCGTGGCGGCGGCCGAGCGGCTCTCGGGCCTCCGGGACACGGTCCCGGTCGGCTCGACGCTGACCATGAAGGCCGGCTCGTCGGCGCAGATCCTGATGGCCTGGGAGGAGCCCGAGCGGCTGCACCGCGGCCTCCAGGGCGCCCGCTTCACGGCGACGGCCCTGTCGGGCGTGCGGCGCCGCGGCTGGGCCCAGTCGATCGGTGAGCGGGAGCCGGGCGTGGCGTCCGTCTCCGCGCCCGTGCGCGGCCCTTCGAACCGCGTGGTGGCCGCCGTGTCGGTCTCGGGCCCCATCGAGCGCCTGACGCGCCACCCGGGCCGCATGCACGCCCAGGCGGTCATCGATGCCGCCGCCCGCCTCTCCGAGGCGCTCCGCCGCAACGGCTGACGCCTCCGCCCCTCCCCGTTCGTCCCGGCCCACCGCTTCAACGCCGCAGCGGTGGGCCGGAGTTGTGTCCGGCCCACGGCTGGGGACAGCGAAGAAGCCCTCCCCCGAAGGGAAGGGCTTCTCCTGTGCGTACCCCCGACCGGATTCGAACCGGCGCTACCGCCTTGAGAGGGCGGCGTGCTAGGCCGCTACACAACGGGGGCAAGATCTGGGATGATCCGCTGGCCTACCTGGACTCGAACCAAGACTAACTGAACCAGAATCAGTCGTGCTGCCAATTACACCATAGGCCACTGGTGGTTTAGACCAGTTAGTACCCCCGACCGGATTCGAACCGGCGCTACCGCCTTGAGAGGGCGGCGTGCTAGGCCGCTACACAACGGGGGCCCTAGCGATCCTGCATCGGGTTCACCGGGAGCTACCCAAGTGATCCCGCGGGAAGGATCTGTACCCCCGACCGGATTCGAACCGGCGCTACCGCCTTGAGAGGGCGGCGTGCTAGGCCGCTACACAACGGGGGCTTTGTGGATCACTGTCCACGGTTGCAGATGAGCTCTGCGAGCTGGCCTACCTGGACTCGAACCAAGACTAACTGAACCAGAATCAGTCGTGCTGCCAATTACACCATAGGCCACCGGGGCAACCTCCCCACCAGGGGGATCTTGCTCGGCTTGCGCTTTCCGGGTTCTTGCCTTTCGGCTTGCTCCCCTCGGCGCAGGAAGAACATTACCCGAAGGTGGACTGCGCTCCAAAACGGGTATCCCCGCGCAGCAGGTCGGGGAGCTGGCTCAGCTCCGTGATCCGCTCGAGCTCGGGCCGGCCGCCGGTGTCCGCGCGGTCCAGCCAGACGCCCATGAGCCCCGCCTCGGCCGCGCCCCGGGCGTCGATGTCCGGCTGGTCCCCGACGTACGCCACCTGGTGCGGGGGCAGGCCGAGGGCGGCGCAGGCGGCGTGGAAGGCCTCCGGGGCGGGCTTGGCCACGCCGAGCTCGGCGGCGCACAGAACGGTCTCGAAGCGGTCCCGGATGCCCAGGACGCGGAGCTTGCGCTCCTGGTTGCGGATGCTGGAGTTCGACAGGACCGCGTGACGGTAGTCACGGGCGAGCAGGTCGAGCACGGGCACGGTGTCGGGGAAGAGCGCCCAGGCCGCCTCGTAGTGGACGACGTACCGGTCGAACCAGGCGTCGGCCTCGTCCGGGGTGAGCTCCGGCCGCCCGAGGAAGTCGCGGACCCGGTCGCGCCGCCGGTCCAGGAAGTCGCCGCCCTCCCGCTCGAAGCGGCGCCAGTGGAGGACGGTGAGCTCCCGCCACCGGTCGAGGGCCGCCTCCGCCGAGCCGAACTCTTCGAGGAGCCCCTCGGCCGCGAGGTGGCCGCGCATCCCGGCCGTGTCGGCGGTGGCGTAGTCGAAGATCGTGTCGTCGATGTCCCAGAGGACCGCCCGGATGCCCATGGGGCCACGGTACCGGCGACGGGGGCACGCCGGAGGGCGGCGACCGTCTCCGGTCGCCGCCCTCCGGTGCGCACGGGTGCCGGTTACGCGGCGAGCTTCGCCAGGGCCGCGTCGATGCGGGCCAGGGTCTTCTCCTTGCCCAGGATCTCCAGGGACTCGAAGAGCGGCAGGCCGACCGTGCGGCCGGTGACCGCGACGCGGACCGGGGCCTGGGCCTTGCCGAGCTTGAGGCCGTGGGCCTCGCCGGCGGCCAGGACGGCGTTCTTGAGGGACTCGGGGTCGCTCCAGTCGGCGGCGTCGAGCTTCTCGCGGGCGGTGGTGAGCAGGGCCGCGGGCTCGCCCTTCATCGCCTTGTCCCACGAGGCCTGGTCGGAGACCGGCTCGGGCAGGAAGAGGAAGTCGACGTTGGCCGTGATGTCCGAGAGGACGGTCAGGCGGGTCTGGGCGTGCGGCGCGACGGCCTCCCAGGCGGCCCGGTCGAAGTCCTCGGGCGCCCAGGGGGCGTGCGGGGCGCGCAGCCAGGGCTCGCAGGCCTCGGCGAACGCCTTCACGTCCAGCCTGCGGATGTGGTCGGCGTTGATCGACTCGGCCTTCTTGAGGTCGAAGCGGGCCGGGTTGGCGTTGACGTCGGCGATGTCGAACCTCTCCACCATCTCGGGGATCGTGAAGAGGTCCTGGTCGGCGGAGAAGGACCAGCCGAGCAGGGAGAGGTAGTTCAGCAGGCCCTCGGGGAGGAAGCCGCGCTCCCGGTAGAGGTTGAGGGAGGCCTGCGGGTCGCGCTTGGAGAGCTTCTTGTTGCCCTCGCCCATCACGTACGGCAGGTGGCCGAAGGCGGGGATCTCCTTGGCGACGCCCAGCTCGATCAGCGCCTTGTAGAGCGCGATCTGGCGCGGGGTGGAGGAGAGCAGGTCCTCGCCGCGCAGGACGTGGGTGATCTCCATCAGGGCGTCGTCGACCGGGTTGACCAGGGTGTAGAGCGGGGCGCCGTTGGCCCGGAGGATGCCGTAGTCCGGCACGTTCTCCGGGGTGAAGGTGAGCTCGCCGCGGACCAGGTCGGTGAAGGTGATCGGCTCGTCGGGCATCCGGAAGCGGACGATCGGCGTGCGGCCCTCCGCCTCGTACGCGGCCTTCCGCTCCTCGGTGAGGTCGCGGCAGTGGCCGTCGTAGCCGGAGGGGCGGCCGGCGGCGCGGGCGGCCTCGCGGCGCTCGTCGAGCTCCTCGGTGGTGCAGTAGCAGGGGTACGCGTAACCGCCGGCGACCAGCTTGTCGGCGACGTCCTTATAGATGTCCATCCGCTGCGACTGGCGGTACGGCGCGTGCGGGCCGCCGATCTCCGGGCCCTCGTCCCAGTCGAGGCCGAGCCAGCGCAGCGAGTCGAGCAGCTGCCGGTACGACTCCTCGGAGTCGCGCGCCGCGTCGGTGTCCTCGATGCGGAAGACCATGGTGCCCTGGTTGTGCCGGGCGAAGGCCCAGTTGAAGAGGGCGGTGCGGACCAGGCCCACGTGGGGGTTGCCGGTCGGCGAGGGACAGAAACGGACGCGGGGGGGTACCCCCTGCTCGAGCGAAGTCGAGAGCTTGGGGGAGTTCGCGTTAGCCACGCTTGATCACCTTATTGGTGAGAGTGCCGATGCCTTCGATGGTGACGGCGACCTCGTCGCCGACGTTGAGGGGGCCGACCCCGGCCGGGGTGCCGGTGAGGATGACGTCGCCGGGGAGCAGGGTCATGGCCTCGGTGATGTGGACGATCAGGTCCTCGACGGAGCGGACCATGTCGCTCGTGCGCCCGAGCTGGCGCTGCTCGCCGTTGACCGTGGCCTGGACGGTCAGGTCGCCGGCCTGCGCGAGGCTCAGGCCGGTCTCGACCCAGGGGCCCAGCGGGCAGGAGGTGTCGAAGCCCTTGGCGCGGGCCCACTGGTTCTCGCGCTTCTGGACGTCGCGGGCGGTGATGTCGTTGGCGCAGGTGTAGCCGAAGATCACGTCCTGGACGCGCTCGCGGGGCACCTCGCGGCACATGCGGCCGATCACCACGGCGAGCTCGGCCTCGTGGTGCAGCTCGTCGGAGAAGGAGGGGTACTCGATGGCGTCGCCGGGGCCGATCACCGAGGTGGTGGGCTTGAAGAAGGCGACGGGGGTCTCGGGGACCTCGTTGCCGAGTTCGGCGGCGTGCTCGGCGTAGTTGCGGCCGATGGCCACGACCTTGTTGGGGAGCACGGGCGGCAGGAGCCGTACCTTGCTCAGCGGGACCTTGGTGCCGCTGAGTTCGAAGTCGGTGTACGGGATGCCCTTGATGATGTCGAGGACGAGGCCGCCGGACTCGGCAGGTCCCTCGCCCTCGACGGCGCCGAAGGCCACATTGCCGTCGATGGAGAATCTGGCGATGCGCACGAGTGCTGTCGCCCCTCACTTGGTACTGGCTGGAGTCTGACGCTCCAGGCTAACGCGGCGAGGGGCCGCCGAACGGCGGTGTGCGGGCGTACGGGCCGGTGGGAGCGGGCCCGGGGCGGCGGGGCGTCCGTCAGCGGGCGACCGTGGCGTACGGGGCGGGCTCGTACGGGGCCGGGGGCTGCATGAGGACGGTGCGGCGCGGGTTGGCCGTCCGGCCGGGCAGCTCGACCGCGTACTCCGGCTGGGCGCCCCGGCCGAGCTGTGCGGCGTCCACGAGGTGGACGAGGGTGGAGCGGCGGGGGTTGGCCGTGGTGCGGAGCGTCGTCTTCTTCATCGCGGTGATCAGACCTTGTTCCGGGACGGGCGCCCGTGCGGGCGCGTAAGGGGCGTAAAGCGTCAGGCTAAACATGGGATTCCCTTCGAATGCATGGCTAAGACACCGAACAGCGTGTGAGTTTGCTCACCAACGGCGGTAGATTCCCGGCATTACGGACAGTGGCCAGCCGCCACGGAAAGGGACATTCCGCCACTGAATGCTCTATTCCGCTCCTGATCATGTCGACTGGGACACACGGGGATGCCATGGCATTGGCGCGGAAAAGTCCGAATCCTCCATGATCATCTTCTACATGGGGTGACGCGCCGTGCACGCGTTGTCATAGCCTTCCCGGCACGACACGCGGCCCTTGTTGGAGATCCGGCACTGTGCTGGAATTCCCGCACCGCCGCGGGTTTCAAGCCGGCGCGCAGGGGCGCAACGCAGCGCCGGCCGAGTGGCGGGACGAAGGGGGAACTGCGCCGGTCACCGACGACCACCTGGGGTGCTCCACGCATCCCGATCGACACCGACACCGTCCTCTCCGTTCACCCGGAAGGACGCCTGGTCCAGAGGTTGCGACGCTAGTGCAGGGACGTTTCAAGAGGGATGGCTCGGGGTCTCCCCAGGCCCGCCAGGGCCGAGCGGATGCTCCGGCGGAGCAGGAACCGCGCGCCGGGACCGACCGCGGTCCCTCGGCCCCGCGCACCCCGAACCAGGGTCAGGGACCGTCCGGCGAGGGCGGTGACGGCGGCCGTCGCGCGGGCGCCGGGACCTCCTCGTCCGAGCCGTCCGCCGCCGCCCCCACCCCCAAGGGCAAGGCCGAGAACGAGGTCGGCCCCCGAATAGCCCTTCGCAACTGGCGCATCTCCACGCGCCTGGTCGCGCTCCTCACCCTCCCCGTGGTCGCGGCGACCGCCCTGGGTGGCATCCGCATCAACGAGTCGCTCCAGGACATGGAGCAGCTCGACCACATGCAGCTGCTCACCAAGCTGACCCGTGAGGCGACGGACCTCGCCAAGGCCCTCCAGGCCGAGCGCGGCCACTCCGCCGGCCCGCTGGCCAACGGCCGCCCGGTCAGCGACTACCAGGTCGCCAACCCGCGCCGGAAGACGGACCTGGAGCTCAAGGCCTTCCTCTCCGCCACCGAGGAGATCTCCGCGGTCGAGGGCGACGAGGCGCTGCGCAGCATCCGCCAGAACGTCAGCCAGATCGCCTCGCAGGTCACCGAGCTCCACTCGATCCGGGGCAGCGCGTACAAGAAGGACGTCTCCAACTCGGTGACGGTCGAGGCGTACAGCCGTCTCATCCGCTCGCTCCTGAGCCTGTCCCAGGACATGGCGCAGGCGACCAGCAACCCCGAGATGATCAAGCGGACCCGCGCGCTCGCCGCGTTCTCGTCCGCCAAGGAGTACGCCTCCGTCCAGCAGGCGATCATCGCGGCGGCGCTGCCCCCGAGCGACCGGACCCGCGGCACGATCGTCCAGGGCGACCGGCTGTACGGCGAGGCCGCGCTCAACAGTGAGGACGACGAGCTCAAGTCCTTCCAGGCGATCTACAAGTCGTCCGGCGGCGACGCCGACGACCTGACCTCGGCCCTGAACCGGGGCAACCCGTCGATCACCGCCGCCGACAAGTACGCCGAGCGCGTGCTGACGACGGAGAACGCGATGGGGTCCGCCCCCCGCGGTCACCTGAACTTCACCGACGAGTACGACACCAAGATCAACGCCATGGACCGCATCGAGAGCATCCTGCTCGGCGACATGGAGTCCATGGCCCGTGAGCTGCGGCAGGATTCGCAGCGCGAGGCCATCATCAACGGTGCGCTGATCCTGCTCGTCCTCGGCGTCTCCCTCGTCGGCGCCTTCGTCGTGGCGCGGTCCATGATCCGCTCCCTGCGCCGCCTCCAGGACACCGCGACCAAGGTCGCCCAGGAACGCCTGCCCGAGCTGGTCAAGCAGCTCTCCGAGTCCGACCCGCAGGACGTCGACACCTCCGTCGAGTCCGTCGGCGTGCACTCCCGGGACGAGATCGGCCAGGTGGCCGCGGCCTTCGACGACGTGCACCGCGAGGCCGTCCGCCTCGCCGCCGAGCAGGCCCTCCTCCGGGGCAACGTCAACGCGATGTTCACCAACCTCTCGCGCCGCTCCCAGGGCCTCATCCAGCGCCAGCTCTCGCTCATCTCCGAGCTGGAGTCCCGCGAGGCCGACCCGGACCAGCTCTCCTCGCTGTTCAAGCTCGACCACCTCGCGACCCGTATGCGCCGGAACGGCGAGAACCTCCTCGTCCTCGCCGGCGAGGAGCCGGGCCGCCGGTGGACCCGCCCGGTCCCGCTGGTCGACGTGCTCCGCGCCGCCGCCTCCGAGGTGGAGCAGTACGAGCGCATCGAACTGGCCGCGGTCCCGGCGACCGAGGTCGCCGGCCGGGTCGTCAACGACCTCGTGCACCTCCTCGCCGAGCTGCTTGAGAACGCCACCTCGTTCTCCTCCCCGCAGACCAAGGTCCGGGTCACCGGTCACGCGCTGCCCGACGGCCGGGTCCTGGTCGAGATCCACGACACCGGCATCGGCCTCTCCCCCGAGGACCTCGCGGCGATCAACGAGCGGCTCGCCTCGCCGCCCACCGTGGACGTCTCGGTCTCCCGCCGCATGGGCCTGTTCGTGGTCGGCCGCCTGTCCCTGCGACACGGCATCCGCATCCAGCTGCGCCCCTCCGACTCGGGCGGCACCACCGCGCTCGTCATGCTCCCGGTCGACGTCGCCCAGGGCGGCAAGAAGCCCATGCCCAAGCCGGGCGCGGGCGGCCAGGGCGCGATGCCGCCGGGCGCCTCCGCCCCCGGCGGCCGGCTCCCCGCCGGTCCCGGCGCGGCCGGCGGCCCCGGCGGACGTCCGGGCCAGGGCGGCGCGCCGTCCTCGGCGGCCGGGCGCCTCGGCGCCGGTGCCGGTGCCGCGCGCGGCCAGGTCGGCGCGGGAAGCGGCCCCCGGGCCGCGCTGCCCGCCCGCGACGGCGCCCCGCTCGCCGGCGGTCCGCAGGGCGCGCCGCAGCAGCGCACCCCGCAGCCGCAGAACGCCCAGCTGGAGCAGACCGGCCGACTGCCGCAGGTCCCCCAGGACCCGCAGGCGCCCCAGGCCCCCGAGGCCCCGCGCCCGGGCGGTGGCGGCCTCATCGGCGGCGCCGCGAGCGCCATCCCCTCCCGTACGGACGTGTGGGGCAACCAGGGCGGCCCGCAGGCCGGTCCCGGCGCGCAGCGGCAGGCGCCGCAGGGCGGCGGGTACGACTTCCCGCGCGCCGAGCTGCCCGGCGGCCCGCAGCAGCCCCAGCAGCCCCAGCAGCAGCGTCCGCAGGCCGCGAGCTGGGGCAACGAGCAGGCGCAGCAGCAGCCGGTGCGGCGTCCCCAGCAGGAGATGTCCCCGCTGGACGCCCCGCGCGGTCACGAGGACCCGGAGTCGACGGGCCGGTTCGCGGCCCCGCAGGGCCCCGGCTCCACGGGCCAGTTCCCGCGCCCCGACTTCGGTGCCCCCCAGGCCCCGCAGCAGCAGGTGCCCCAGCAGCCGCAGGTCCCGCAGGGGTACCAGGGCGGTGCGCAGGACCCGGCGTCCACGGCGCAGTTCCCGCGCCCGGACTTCGGCGTCCCGCAGGGTCCCGGCTCCACGGGCCAGTTCCCGCGCCCCGACTTCGGCGCTCCGCAGGCCCCGCAGCAGCAGGCGCCCCAGCAGCCGCAGGGCCACCAGGGCGGCCAGCAGCAGCAGTTCGGCCGGCAGCCCTTCGCACCGCAGCCGCAGTCCCAGGTCCCGCAGCCCCCGGCGCCGAGCCGGCGGACCGACGGGAACGACTTCGGCGCCCCGCGTCCGGCCGAGCCGGGTCGGCAGCAGCCGCAGCAGCCCCAGCTCCAGCAGCCGCGCCGTCCGGAGGCCCTGCCGCCGGCGAGCAGCGGCGCGGGCGACGGCCGCACGCCGCTGTACGACAACCTGGAGACCAACTGGTTCCACCAGGACCAGGCGGCCCAGCAGGCGCAGGCCCAGGGCCCGGCGCAGACGGGGCAGACCCCGCTCGTGCCGCGCTCCTCCGCCCCGGCCCCCCGCCAGGGCGACCAGAACGGCGGGGCCGCCTGGCGGACCTCGCCCAACGACGAGCTGGTGCGCCAGGCCGAGCGGGTGCGCAAGCCCGCGGCCGGCGGCGTCACCACCTCCGGCCTCCCCCGGCGCGTGCCGAAGGCCAACCTCGTACCCGGGACCGCCCAGGAGCAGGCCCACACGGCCGGCCCCCAGGTCTCGCGTGCACCCGACGACGTCCGCGGCCGGCTCACCAACCTGCGCCGCGGCATTCAGCAGGGCCGTCAGGCCGGTAACTCGACCACGGGTAATCACCACCTCGGTCCGAACCATCAGCAGGAGCGTTAGTTGAACGCGATGAGCCAGGCGGCGCAGAATCTGAACTGGTTGATCACCAACTTCGTGGACAACACCCCCGGGGTGTCCCACACGGTGGTGGTCTCCGCCGACGGACTCGCAGGTCTCGGACGGCTCCTCGCTGGCCGTGCTCGCCCACCCCGAGTGCGACATCGGCCTCGTGGGCTACGAGATGACGCTGCTGGTCGACCGGGCCGGCAGCGTGCTCACCCCGGACCTCCGCGCGGAGCTCCAGGGCAGCCTGCTCCACTAGTGACGGGATCCGCACCCGGACCTCCCGATCCCCGTACCGAATGACCGACAGGGCGGTACGCCCCTCCGTACCGCCCTGGAAACCGTTCACCGTCCGGCCGCCCCACCCGGCCCCCCACCGGCCCCATCAGACGGCAGAAGTCTTGCTGTCACGCCCGGAGGATTCATGACCCCGCCCCCCGCCTCTCACGATCCGTACGGCGCCTCAGTCGACGAGTACGGGCACGAGGGCGACCAGCCGCTGGTGCGTCCGTACGCGATGACCGGCGGCCGGACCCGGCCGCGCTACCAGCTCGCCATCGAGGCGCTGGTCAGCACCACGGCCGACCCGGCGCACCTCGCCACGCTGCTCCCCGAGCACCAGCGGATCTGCCACCTGTGCCGTGAGGTCAAGTCGGTGGCCGAGGTGTCGGCCCTCCTGTCGATGCCGCTCGGCGTCGCCCGGATCCTCGTCGCCGACCTGGCGGAGGCCGGCATGGTGGCGATCCACCAGCCGGGCAACGGAGAGACCGGCGGCACGCCGGACGTGACTCTGCTCGAAAGGGTGCTCAGTGGACTTCGCAAGCTCTAACGGCGGCGCGGCCCGTTCGACCACCAGCGCGAAGATCGTGGTGGCGGGCGGCTTCGGCGTGGGCAAGACCACGTTCGTCGGCGCGGTCTCGGAGATCAACCCGCTGCGTACCGAAGCC